>JAPLUO010000031.1 GCA_026397595.1 Caldifarciminota bacterium | reverse complement strand
CTGCAGTTGCGTCAGGACGAAGGTGACTTGCGGGGCGAGGCAGAGTGCCTGCTGGAACTGGGACGGCTCCATGCGGAGGCGCGAGAAGTCGAAGCCGCCCGGTCACAACTGGATCAGGCCGTGCGGCTATTTGTTAAGCTGGACGAACGGGAACGCGCAGCCGAGGCGGCTCGGGTGCTGGCCGGGCTGCCGGGTTCAGGCGGCGGGGTTCAGATTCTAGGGCAGTAGCGTTTTTCGTGCCGCTGCCCCCGGTTGACACCAGGGGCGGCGCTGCTACAATTCGGTTGTCTGGAACGGGCGATTAGCTCAGTTGGTTAGAGCGCTGGTCTCACATACCAGAGGTCACAAGTTCAATTCTTGTATCGCCCAATGCCCAAACACAAATGAGTTAGCAGTTAGAAGTCAGCGGTTAGCAGTTGGGGAGACCCCTAACTCCTAACGTTCAACTCCTAGCTCTTGATATCACTTGCGGCCGCGCTGCCGGGCCGGGACCGTCCTGACGCCTTCCCAGCGGAAGCCCATCTGGCGGCGGTAGCGCCGGCGCTGCAGGCCGCTGAACCCAAGCTTGTCGCAGGCCTGCTCAAAGACCATTCCCCGGGCGAGCAGCTTACGGATTGCCTCCTGGCGGCACAAACGCTGGATTCTGCCGGCCGGCTCGATTTCGCGCCGGACCTGGCGGATGGCTTCGCGGACGTGGTAGTCGCTGACTCCGTAGGCCCGACCGATTGCGGACAAAGACTCGCCGCGGTCGTGGAGATTGGCCATGGCCGTGCAGGTCCGTCGTGAAACAGTCCGGTGCCAGGCGCGGATGCGGCGGCTCGGCTTGGTCTTCAGCCGTGGCATCAGTTGCCGGATGCGCTCACGGGAGACGCCGACGGCCCTGGACAGTTCGGCCTGGGTCATGCCGGAAACGGCCTTGCCCAGCTTTTCGATTTTCTGCGATGCGGTCAGTTCCATCTGGGTGTCCTTTCGAGTTTAATGGTTTGCGGTTCGAACATAACCTTCCGAACCGTGCTGTGGTTACCGCCGTCGGTCAGGACCAGGAAATAGAGGCCTGCCGACAGCCGTGCGCCTTCGTGGTTCCGGCCCGTGAACGGGAAGCGGTGCTGCCCGGCGCCGAGCGCGCCCGCGTACAGCTCGGCAACTGAGCTGCCGGTCAGGTCATAGAGATTCAGTTCGACGTGTGCGGCCCGGGCGAGCTCGAACGAGATTGTGGCCTGGCCGGTCGTCGGGTTGGGCCGGATCTCAAGCTCAGCCGCGGTGACTGCCCTGCCGGGTCTCTCCTCGATTGCCTCCATGCCGGTGTCGAACTCGACGTCATCGAAGCAGATACTGCCCCCGGCCGGCGTGCCTCCGCTCAGGTTGTAGACTCGGAGCAGGACCTCGGCAAGCGCGGCCTCGGCCGGAGAGCTATCGGACCTTGCGAGTTTCTGCCAGCCGGTTAGCCCGGAGTCGCTGTACGTGACCCCGGAGTTGGAGATGTAGGCGCTGTCGGCTTTGCGCCAGTTAATGCTGGCACCGCCTCTGACCAATGGATCCTCATCAAAGCACCAGGCAGCCAGCGCATACGGAGCGTTCGGGCTCACCGCTACGAATTGGCTCAAGCCCTTGTTGTTGCCCAGGCTGTCAATCATGCGTGTTTCACGGGCCGAGTACGGCGCCGAGCGGGCTTGGTCGGAGCTTCGTTCGACCCTCGTCCTGGTCGTGTCCTCCAACGTCCAGCCGGTCGGCTGGTTTGGGCTCTGCCAGACCGAGAAATCGGCATTGGCTACGAGGTTGGCGAACGACGTCGCAGCCAGCGCCAGTGTCGCGATCGGAATTGGCAATCTCAGGTTGGGTCGCGTCTGTCCTCCCGGATGCTCGACTGTCTGGCCAAGGCTAGAAACCGGGGTTAATCCGGGCGATCTTGACCCGGGTCAACTGCTGGCGATGGCCCTTCTTGCGTCGGTAGTTCTCCCGGCGCTGGAATTTGTAGATCGTAATCTTCTTGGTGCGGATGTGGTCGATTACCTCGGCCTGGACCTCGGCGCCGGGCACGGTCGGGCTGCCGATGACCGCCTTGTCGTCGGTGCGCAGGAACAGCACCTCGAGCGGGACCGTCGAGCCGGGTTCGGACTCAAGGTGGGGAACGGTGACGACGTCCCCTTCCTTAACCAGGTACTGACATCCGGAAACTTTGACAATCGCGTACATCTTTAATCTCCTAGCGGACCGGGTTGGGTTTGAGCGGGCCGTGCCGGGGTCGGTTGTGCCGGGGTCGGGCGCGGGGCCAACGCCGGCCGGGCCAGCCGGGCGCTGACCAGTACGAGACTGAGTGACGTGACCATGAAGGCGATGGCCAGCGCGGTCGTCACCTTGGCCATGAACGGGGCCGCGCCGCTGCCGCCGAACATGCTATCGCCGCTGCCGCCCATGATTGATGCCATTCCGCCCTTCTGGGGTTGCTGCACCAGCACGACGAGCACGAGGATGACAGAAATCAGCAGGTGAAAGAATATCAGGATTCCGTACATTAAGTATTCTCCTTAGTCGGGCTAGCTTACCGGAATGAGAAACGAAGTCAAGACGTGATGTTACACATCAAATCAGGCCGGTCAAGTAAGACCTTGCCGCGCCGGCGATGCTGCAGAACGAAGTAACCTGGAGGCTGGCCCCGCCGACGAGCGCGCCGTCGATATCGGGCTGTTTCATCAGCTCGCCGAAGTTGTCCGGCTTGACGCTGCCCCCGTAGAGCAGCCTTGTCCGCTCGCCGATCTCCGCGGAGATGTTGCGGCCGAGCCACTCGCGGATGAAGTGGTGGACCTCGCCGGCCTGGACCGGCGTTGCAGTGCGACCGGTGCCGATTGCCCAGACCGGCTCGTAGGCGACGGTGAAGCGTCCGGGAGGGGGCGGGTCGGCTAGGGCCGCGCGCAACTGGCGCTCGATAACATCGAAGGTCCGGTCGGCTTCCCGCTCGGCCAGGGTTTCGCCGCAGCAGAGCACCGGCTCGATGCCGGCGGCGATGGCGGCCGCGAGCTTCTTCCGGCACGTTTCGTCAGTCTCACCGAACAACGACCTTCGTTCCGAGTGGCCGACCAGCACGTACTGGCAGCCCAATTCGGCAAGGAACCCGGGCGCGGTTTCGCCGGTGAAGGCCCCGCTTGACTCCCAGTGGCAGTTCTGGCCGCCGTAGGAAATGGACGTTCCCCTGAGGATCTCGGCGACCGCGGGCAGGGCCGTGAACGGCGGGAACACGGCGAGCTCGGGGTTGCCCGCCTTTGTCATTTCCCCTTCGTCATTGGTCGTTTGCCTGAGCAGTTCCTCTGCGAAGGCGCGCGCCTCAGCCGGGCCTTTGTACATCTTCCAATTGCCCGCGACAAGCGGGATTCGGGGCTCGCTCATTTGTCCGCCAGAGCCGCGATGCCGGGCAGTACCTTGCCTTCGAGGAGTTCAAGCGACGCGCCGCCGCCGGTCGAGACGCGGCTCATCTTCTGGGCATAGCCGAACTTGGCCAGGGCCGCGCCGGTGTCACCGCCTCCGGCCACTGTACACGCCCCGCAGTCGGTGGCTTCGGCGACCGCCTGCGCCACGGCCCGGGTGCCTTCGGCAAAGGCGTCGCGCTCGAATACACCCATCGGCCCGGCCCAGACGACCGTCTTTGCGGTGCTGAGCACTTCGGCGAACCGCCTGCCCGATTCCGGGCCGATATCCAGTCCCATCTGGTCGTCCGGAATCTGCCCGACCGGTACTACCTTTGCGTCCGCCCCGGCGTCGATGCTCGGGGCCACCACGATGTCGGTCGGCAGCACGAGTTTGGGATCGGCAGCCAGCGGCCGCACCTGTTCGGCCAACTCTGACTCCCACAGAGACTTCCCGATTTTGATGCCGCGGGCCTTCAGGAAGTTGAACGCCGCGCCGCCGCCCAGTATCACGTGGTCGAGCTTCGGCAGTAGGTTCTTGATGACACCGGCCTTGTCCGAGATTTTCGAGCCGCCGATGACTGCGACGTACGGACGTTCCGAGTGTTCGAGAATCCGGGTCAGGAAGTCGACTTCGGTTTCCATCAGCAGTCCGGCAGCCGGCTGCTTGAAGTACGAAGCCGCGCCGACGGTCGAGGCGTGGGCGCGATGGGCCGCGCCGAAGGCGTCGTTGACGTAGACGTCGGCCAGCGAGGCGAGTTCGCGTGCGAATGAGGGGTCGTTGGCGGTCTCGCCGGGATGGAACCGCAGATTCTCAAGCAAGGTGACCGTGCCCGGAACCGCCCGCGTCCTCACCTTGGCCGCGTTGTCGCCGGTGTAGACCGGCGCGTAGGTAACCGGGCTGCCGACAAGCTGGGACACGACCGGCAGAATCGGGTGGAGCGAGTAGAGCGGGTCCGGCTTGCCCTTGGCCTTGCCCAAGTGCGAGGCAAGAATTACACCCGCACCGTGGTCGAGCAGGTACTGCAGGGTCGGCAAGGCGGCCACGATCCGGGCGAGGTCGCGAATCCGCACGTCCTCGGTCATCGGCACGTTAAAGTCCACGCGCAGGAACACACGCTTGCCCCGCACGTCAATGTCGCGGACCGTCAGCTTCTTCATGTTCTACTCCGCGTTCCGAACTCGTAACTCGCAACTCGTAACACGCTACTCCCGTGAAGCCATGTAGCCGACGAGGTCGATGAGACGGCTGGCATAGCCGAACTCATTGTCGTACCACGCGAACACCTTGACCAGCGTGCCGTCGACGACCGCGGTCAGCTTCGAGTCGACCATACACGAGTGCGGGTTGCCAACGAGGTCAATCGACACAATCGGCTCCTCGACGTACTGTAGGATGCCCTTAAGCGGGCCCTCGGCCGCAGCCTTGAACGCGGCGTTCACCTCTTCCTTGCTTGTACTCTTCTCCACGTCGCACGCGAGGTCGACCATTGAAACGTCGGGCGTGGGCACGCGGATGGCGACGCCGTCAATCTTGCCCTTCAGTTCCGGGAATATGACCGCGATGAGTTTGGCCGCGCCGGTCGAGGTTGGAATCATCGACATCGCGCCGGCCCGGGCGCGGCGCAGGTCGCTGTGCGGCTGGTCGAGCAGGGCCTGGTCGTTCGTGTAGGCGTGAATCGTCGTCATGTACGCGCGCTGAATCTTGAAGTTCTCGTGGATGACCTTGGCCGCGGGCACCACGCAGTTCGTGGTGCAGGAAGCATTCGAGACGATGTTGTCGGTCTTCGGGTCATAGGTCGTGTGGTTCACGCCCATCACCAGCGTCTTGATTGCCTTGTCGCCCTTGGGTGGGGCGGAGAGGACGACCTTCTTCGCGCCGAACTTCAGGTGCATTGCTGCCTTGTCATACTCGGTGAAGAGGCCGGTGGACTCGATCACGTACTC
>JAPLUO010000258.1 GCA_026397595.1 Caldifarciminota bacterium | reverse complement strand
AACTGCCGCATCTGCCGTTCAGCCAGGTACACGCCGCCGATGTTGCCGCCGATGCCCAGCAGCGAGACCCAGACAATATTGGCGTCGCCGCCCGGCGAGAGGCCAGTCAGGGCGGCGTAGAGCGCTATCGGCACGCCCATGCCGAGGATTCCGCCGGTCCGGTCCACGACCACCTGCCCTTCGGTGCAGTCCCAATCGCGCGCCCGCATCTTGCCCCAGTACGTGCCCGCGACTTCACCTGCGAGTCCGCCGGCGTATACGATTCGTCCCTCGCTTTCGACACCGGAGAGGACACGGATGACCGCACCGACCCCGAGTCCGTCGACAATTCCGAAATCGGTGTAGGTCGTCACGAGCGTCGCCTGGCCCAGCGAGAGGTTCCGCGCAAGCGCGTACCCAGCGAACTGCCCGCCGATGCTGGTCGCGAGCATCATGCTCGCCCAGCCTCCCGTGTTATCCATGTCCATGCCGACAATCTGGGAAACGGCCAGGCCGGACAGGGCGCCCCGGTACCCGTAAGCGACGCTCAGGTGCGCCTCGGCATGGGTCATCTCGATATTGCGCATGGCGTACATCGGGACGAAGAAGCAGGCTGACGAGGTCGTCAGATAAAGCGCCGCGCCCGCCTGGAAGCTGTGGGGTTCGGTTATCAGCAGGACCGCGGGGCCGTACCACGCGAGGGCCAGGGGAATCTGCTGCAGGAGGAAACTGCCCCGGCCTTCCTGGTTCAGTTTCACCGGCTGGCGCCGCGTCATGTACGCGTCCACCTGTTGTCTGATATGGGCGAGCTTGTCTTCGCTGATACTCATTCGTTCCCTGCCTTTGTCCGGGCGGTAGACTTCGAGCACCGGCCCGTCGGGGGTCTGCCACAACTCGAGATGATCGAACCCGGAAAGCTCGGGGAAAACGACGGCCGCGGCATTCGTCTCGGCACTGAGGCGGTACAACTCACCCTTGGAGTCGAAGCCCATCGGTTTCTCGACGACCTGCCCGAGCACAAGCCCCAGGCACAAGCTCAAGCCGAGCAGCGCAGTCCTCATGTCGAGTTCAATTCTGAGCGCCCGAATAGACTTGTCAAGCCCGACCGTGAGACGTTTCTGAGGACGCCCGTGTTTCCCGCTGCCACCAAGGGCATCGCTGCTTCGCCGCATTGCGTACAAGTACGGAGTATTCCAACCTTGGATTCTCGGCCATCTCCGGCCCGATGTCAAGCTTGCGGCTTGCGCTTGGGTCTGGGCTCGCGAAGGTCGGCGGGAGCTTCTCCGGTGGTCGTCCTAGAACTCGTACGTGATGGTGTTGTGGGCTTCCGAAATCAGGCCGTTGGCCAGCATGACGTTGATGATCCGGTCGACCTCTTGTTGTTGAATCTTCTTCTGGAACATCGCCGATATGCACTGCGAGAGCGTCTTGCGCTTGCGCGGCCGGGACCGTTTCTCCGACTTGCCGAGTACCTCCACGACGCGCAGGAGATTCGGTTCTTCCGGAGTCGCCGAGGTCGCGGTCTTGTGGTGCAGTTCTGCCAGGCTGTTGATGCGCTTGCACTTCAGCCCGTTGGCGTTTAAGTACGTCAGCAGAGGGTCAAAGCCTTTGTCTTTCGACAGCACGGTGCATTCGGGCCGGGGCGACTTCTCGAATACGCGCCCGAGTTGACAGGCGATGAAGAAGTCGAGGGCGTTGCTGCCGTTGCCGGTTATCTTCTGCCATTCGACCCGGCTGCCGAGCTTCTGCGCCTTGGTTACGAGGTCAAAGGGGACGCTCTTCTGGTCCGCGCCGACAAAGATGATGACGCGGAAGCTGTCATCCAGTCCCGACAATTCGATCTGTTGTACGTTCTCGTAGTCAACCAGCAGCAGTTTGGCCTTGTCCTGTATGCCTGTCATGATTCCTCACATTCGATCGATTGGCCGGGTCCTTCTAACTTACGTCCCGGGCATCGATGTCTCGCCGTATTGAAGTCAATTCGAGCGTGCCTTTGCCTGCGATTCTCGGTCAGCCTCAGCCGGATGTCAAGGGAAAAGGGATGAAGGGAGAGGGTGTTACGCGGGCTACTTTCCCTGGGTTGGGGACTTGTGCGTGAGAGTGTCGGTTGTGTCGGCCTTCGCTCCGGGGGTTGTCTGCGGTGAATCGGGCCTGACCGGCCGCGGGTGAAATCCGGGTCAGCCACCGCCTGTGCCGGCGCCGGTACAGGAGAAACCGGCAAAGACGACTGCTGCCAGTGCAAGGATGAGCTTCTTCTTCATGTAAGTTTAGACTCCATGCGCGGCTGCGCGATGCCCGACGGCTGTGGTAAGAGGAGAGCACGGCGGGCCAGTCGTCGTTTGCCCGGCAACGCGTTCCATCGCGACCGCGGACTCGATGCCGGCGCACTCGACGGCGCTTTCGCTCGTGGCGCGGTCACAGTTTGATCTCCTCTACGGTGACTTGCTGAAGGGTGGCTTCGATATCCGCACGACGGCTCAGGCCGGTGCCCGCATTCAAAGTCGCGGCCGAACCGGCGGCGACCGCCTGGCGGAGTGCGTCGGCGGCCGGCCTTCCGGCCGCCAGACCGTGCACGAACCCGGCCACAGCGCAGTCGCCTGCCCCGACGGTGCTCTTCACCATCACCTTTGGCGGTCTCGCGTGGAGAATCTGGTGTCGAGTCACCATCACGATTCCATCCGGGCCCATCGATGCGAGCACGGTCTCGACCCGGTCGAGGAGGCTCGTGCAGTACTCGGCGATGGCGCGGACGTCCGTGAATACCTTGCCGGCGAGTTCGGCAAGCTCGAAGCGGTTGGGCTTGATTACGGCCGGGCGGGCCTGAATGCCCTGGCGCAATGCATCGCCCGCAGTGTCGAGTACCACCCGCGCACCCCGTTCGTTGCCGATGGTGATTACGCGGCAGTAGACCTCGGGCGTCAGCCCGGGCGGCACCGAACCGGAGATGACGAGAAAGCTCATGTCCGGCAGTCTCTCCAGCACGTCGAGAAAGTCCATCAGCTCGGAGGGCTCTACTTCCGGGCCGCGGGCCAGGAGCGCGGTCTCGACGCCACTCGGTTCGTCCTGGATGATGATGTTGGTGCGGGTTTCGTTGGCGATGCGGGTGAACCTGCAGGCGACGCCGGCAAGCAGCAGCCGTCCCTCGAGTTCCTTGCCGCCGAATCCGCCCACGAGTCCAAGCGCGACGCTGTCGCTGCCCATTTCGCGCAGGGCCCGCGACACGTCGATGCCCTTGCCGCCGGCGTAGCGCTCCTCATGCCGGACGCGAGTCGTCTGTCCGGGCACCAGTGATTCCACGTATAGCGTCCGGTCCAGAGCCGGGTTGAGAGTGACGGTGTATATCAAGAGTTGCCTTTGGCCTGCGGGTTCGCCGGAGCCAGCACGTCGATTCTAGCCTCGTGGGCATTGGTGTCAACAATGAGGAGCAGCAGGGCATTGAGCGGGCGCGGCAAGGGGTGCGGATGCAGCAGAGAGGAGAAAGTACAAAGCAGAGAATTCCAGGTTCGACCTAGCCATTCCAACTTCCGTTTTTGCCCTTCGTGCCTTCCGGGAATCATTGGCCACCGTTGCTCAGGCCACGCTTGCCGGATGTTACGAGAAGTTGGGGGCCGGCCGTGAGCGGTCAGCAGACGAATCCCGTGGCCGAAGAGTGGCTGTCGAGCCAGGCGAGGAGTTCGGAGACGCGGGCCGTGGCGAGGGCAATGCAGGTGTCGGCCGCGCCGTAGTAGACGTTGATGGTGTCGCCGTCCGGGCCAATGACGTAGCCGCAGGGGAAGACGACGTCGCCGACGTCGCCTTGGCGTTCGTAGCTCTCGCGCGGGCCGAGGATCCACTCGTCGCCGCGGAGCAGGATGCGACCCGGGTCGGCGGAGTCGAACAGGGCCACGCCCAGCCGGTAGAGGCAGCCGGCCGCGGTCATGCGGAGGCCATGGTAGAGCATGAGCCAGCCGCGTTCGGTCTCGATGAGCGGCGGGCCGAGGCCGATTTTGTTGGCGTCCCACCACGCGCCCTTGCGGGCGGCGAGCAGGATGCGATGGCGGCCCCAGTGGACGAGGTCGGGCGATTCGGCGAGCCAGATGTCGGAGCCGAGTCCGGTGCGGGGCCGGTGAAGCATGAGCCAACTGCCGCCGAACCGGCGCGGCAGGAGCGCGGCGTCCTTGTCCTCGGGCGGAATCACGACGCCGATCCGTTCATAGGTGCGGAAATCAGCCGTAAGAGCGAGCGAGACCGCAGGACCGGTCTGTGAGTAGGCCGTGTAGGTGATTGCGTAGCGTCCGAGTTCTTCAAGCCAGACAATCCGCGGGTCTTCGACGCCCCATGCTTCTTCAGGGTGCTCCTCCGGACTCGGGAGGAGCGCGGGTTCGGGGTCGACCTGCCAGCCGGAGATGCCGTCGGCAGAGCGGACGGCCCAGAGGCAGGAGATGCCGCGACGGTCTTCGACCCGGCACAGCAGAAGGGTCGTGCCGTCGGGCAGCCGGGCCGCGCCGGGGTTGAAGACGGCGTTGATGGTGTGGGGCCAGTTGGCCGCGGTCAGGATGGGGTTGCCGGCGTGGCGCTGGAACAGCAGGTCGCGAGCGGCCTGCGTCACCGGCCTTCCTCGCCGCCGACGGTCTTTGCGTAACGCAGGGTGAGGAGCGACCCGAGGAAGGCGAGAGTCGATTCCGCTCCTTCGTTAGCATTGACGCCCTCGGGGTGAAGGCCGTCGTGGCAGCCGCCGGTCGCGTAGTCGTACACGGGTCGGCCGAGGTCATTGCGGCCGAGGAACCACTCGAACGCCGAAGTCATCGCCTCGCGCCAACGGGGGTCGTTAGTGACGCGCCAGGCCCGGAAGCAGGCTTCGACAGTGCACTGTGCCTCAATCGGCTGCTGGTCGAAGCGGGGCCGCGGCGTGCCGCGCTGCCAGCCGGTGTTGGGAATGGGTGAGAGGTTGCCTGCTTCGGCGGTCTGGATCCGGACGAGCCAGTCGAGCGAGCGCAGACCGGCGGCGGTCATCTCGTCGTTGCCGGTGTCGGCACCCGCGCGGATGAGCGCATGGCTGAGCCGGGCGTTGCCGTAGGCGAGAGACCGTTCGAACCACGGCCAGTCATCGTCGGCGCCGGCACGGTACATGTCGAGCAGGCGTTGCGCCAGCGCGTCGCGGACGCGGCGGGCGTTGCTGGCACCGGGGAAGCGCTTGATGTACGAACAGACGCCGAGCAGCGTGTAGGCCCAGGCGCGGGGACTTGAGAATATCTCGACGGCAGGCAGCGCCGCGTCGAACAGGTTCATGGCGAGGGCGACAAACGCATTGTCGCGCGAGCCTCCGACAACTGTGCCGAGACTCCAGAGGGCGCGACCGTGGGAGTCCTCCGACCCGGTGTCTTCCTGCCAGCGGCGGTCGTAGCCGAGGCAATTCCGGAAGCGCCGGTTCTCACGGTTGAAAGCATAGTCGATGAAAGCGAGGTACCGGCTGGACAGCCGGCGGAGAACCGTGGTGTCCTCATCGTGCTCCTCGGCGCGCAGAGCCACGATCAGCGCCCGGCTGTTATCGTCGGTGCTGTAGCCCTCGCTGAGATTGGGCACGGTGTTGCGGGCATGCTCGATGATGCCGGTGTCGTCGGTGAGCGTCAGCAGGTGATTGAGGTTGAGTTCGGGCAGGTCCATGTCCAGCGGGTTCTCGACCGGGACGCGGTCGACGAAGACCGGGCTGCGCAGCCGTTCCTCCGCGGCACGATGGAAGGTCGCGAGATAGTTCCGCGCGACTTCCTTCCAGATCATCTGGCGTCCGAACGCGTATGCCTGCTTGCGCATGGCGTGCCGCTCGGCCTCGTTGGTAAAGAGATGGATGATCGTGTCGGCCATCGCCGGGTGGTCCTGGAACGGGACGATACGACCCCGGCCGTCGGCCAGCAGTTCCTCGGCATACCAGTACGGCGTGGAGACAACCGCCTTGCCGGTCCCGACCGCGTAGGCGAGAGTACCGGATACGGCCTGGGCCGGGTTCAGATAGGGCGTAACGTAGAGGTCGGCGGCACCGAGGAACTGGCACAGTTCGGCAATGTCCACAAACCGGTTGTAGAACACGATGTGGTCGTTGACGCCGAGTTCGCGCGCGAGCCGCTGCAGGGAGACGCGGTATTCCTCTCCGTTTTCACGCTTGACGTGGGGATGAGTGACGCCGAGTACGAGGTAGACCGCGTCGGGGAACCGGGAGACAATACCGGGCAGCGCCTGGATGACGTTCTCGATGCCCTTGTTCGGCGAGAGCAGGCCGAAGGTCAGGATGACGCGGCGGCCCTCGACGCCGAACATGTCTTTGTAGAAGTTTGGGTCGACGAACGGCATGTCGGGGATGCCGTGGTGGATGAGGTCCACCTTCCCGGCCTCCACGTTGTAGACGTCGCTCAAGTACTGACGGGAGCGTTCGCTCATCACTACGACCCGGTCGGAAAGGTGGCAGATTTCGGTCAACACCTGGCGCTGCAGGTCGTTCGGTTCGCGGAGCACGGTGTGTAGCGTGGTAACTACCGGCATGCGCAGTCGGCGCTGCGTGAGCAGCAGGTGGCTGCCGGCCGGACCGCCATAGATGCCGAATTCATGTTGTATGCAGACCAGGTCGACCCGGCCCAGGTTCAGGAAGTCGGCGAGTTGCCGGTACTCGTCGAGGTCGTTCTGGGCGACTTCGAAGCGGACGCGGTCCGGGTAGTCGTAGCCCTCGGCCGTGTCGTTCATCGCCGCGGCCAGGCACTCGGCGTCCGGCACCTCGCACGCGACCGACTCGCAGATGTCGGTGGTGAACGTGGCAATGCCACAGCGCCTCGGCACGTAGTTGCCGATAAAGGCGATCTTGCCGAATTGGGGCGTACGGTTCTTCATGATTTTTGAAAGCGGCTGTGTGATACTAGCCACAATGCAGCCCGGAGTCAAACCAATGCTCTGTTCTGAGGGGGCGGGTTTTGACAGCCCGCTGATGGCGGGAGTATAATAGAGATTATGGGTACAGCGCCTTGCACTCCGAGCCATTCTGTGTGGGTAAGAATGTTGACTGAGACGTGTTCGGCGGGTAACGTTCGCTACTATGAAAGACACCGAACTGTTTCAGTTGGCAATGGGTTTGACCCCTCCGTGGCAGGTGATGCAGTGTGCGTTCGACAAAGAGCAGGGCCGTCTGGACATCAGCATCGACTTTGCCCGGGGCGGTACGTTCCCT
>JAPLUO010000034.1 GCA_026397595.1 Caldifarciminota bacterium | reverse complement strand
ATTCGGACCGGGAATGGCCAAACCAGGCATAGGCGTGACGCATGCCTGACATCTCCGAGTGCGATTTCGAGGCGACGATTGAGCAGGTTCTGATTCAGGGCTGGGCGGGCGGCGGGCAGCCGGAACCAGCCGACGCGAAGCCAAGCGAGATGCTGTTCATGCCCGGCGGGTATCGGCGCGAAGTACCGGAGAAGTACGACCGGCAGTTGTGCCTGCTGCCGGACACGGTCATTGACTTCATCCTGGCAACTCAGCCGGAGACGTGGGAGAAGCTGCGCTCTTATCACGGCGCAGAGGTGAAGCAGCGGTTCCTGCAGCGCCTGGCCTCGGAGATCGAGAGCCGCGGAACGCTGGATGTGCTGCGCCGGGGCGTGAAGGATTCGGGCTGTGCTTTCAAGCTGGCGTATTTCCGGCCGGCGAGTGGGCTGAACCCGAAGGTGCAGAAGCTGTACGAGGGGAATATCTTCACGGTTGTGCGGCAGTTGCACTACAGCGAGAAGGACACCGGCAAGAGCCTGGATATGGGCATGTTCTTGAACGGTATCCCGCTGTTCACCGCCGAGCTGAAGGACCCGCTGACCGCCCAGAACGTGAAGCACGCGGTCAGTCAGTACAGGCTCGACCGTGACCAGCGCGAGCCGTTGTTCCGGTTCCGGCGCTGCCTCGCACACTTCTGCGTTGACTCTGACTTGGTGCTGATGACGACGCGGCTGCAGGGGCCGGGCACGAAGTTTCTGCCGTTCAACCGGGGTAACGCCTATGGCGCGGGCAACCCGCCCAAGGCAACCGGGTATGCCACGAGCTACCTGTGGGAGCAGGTCTGGGCGCGGGACAGCGTTTTGAACCTGCTGCAGTACTTCGTCCACGAGGTGGAGGAAGAGGACGACGCGGGCCACAAGCACAAGAAGCTCATCTTCCCGCGTTTCCATCAGCTTGACTGCGTGCGCCGGCTGATTGCCGACGCGCGGGAGCACGGGCAGGGCCAGCGGTATCTAATTCAGCACAGCGCGGGTTCGGGTAAGTCGAACTCGATTGCGTGGCTGGCGCATCAGCTCGCGTCGCTGCATGACGACAAGGACAAGCGGGTCTTTGACTCGATTGTCATTATCAGCGACCGGAGGGTGATTGACCGCCAGTTGCAGGCCGTGGTCAAGTCGTTCGAGCAGACCGCGGGCCTGGTCGAGAACATTGACGAGACATCGCGGCAGTTGAAGGCAGCGCTTGAGGCGGGCAAGGCCATAGTAGTGACGACCCTGCAGAAGTTCCCGGTCATCGCCGAGGAAATCAAGAACCTGCCCGGGGCGCGGTTCGCGGTCATCATTGATGAGGCGCACTCGTCGCAGACCGGCGAGAGCCGGCGCTACCTGAACATGGTGTTCAAGGGCGGCAAGCTGGAGGATGCGGAACTGGTCGAGGGCAAGGAGTGGGAGGACGACGAGGACGTGGTGCTGGAGCAGATGAAGTCGCGCGGGTTCCAGCCCAATGTCAGCTACTTCGCCTTTACCGCCACGCCCAAGGCTAAGACGCTGGAGATGTTCGGGAAGAAGCGGACCGACGGAAGGTTCGAGCCGTTCAGCCTGTACCCGATGCGGCAGGCTATCGAGGAGAACTTCATCCTGGACGTGCTGGAGAATTACACGACCTATCACGAGTACTGGAACCTTTGGAAGACCATCGCCGAAGACCCGCGCTATGACAAGAAGAGGGCACAGGCGCTGCTCCGGTCGTTCGTGACCCTGCACGCACATGCCATCGAAGAGAAGCTCGCAATCATCCTTGAGCACTTCGACAACCACGTGGCGGACCGCATCAACGGTACGGCCAAGGCGATGATTGTCACTAGGTCGCGGCTGCACGCGGTGCGGTTCTTTCTGGCGCTGCGGAGGATGCTTACCGAGCGCGGGGCGAAGTGCAAGGCGCTGGTCGCATTCTCGGGCACGGTTCGAGATGCCGGCTATGACTACACCGAAGCCGGCCTGAACGGGTTCCCGGAACGGCAGACCGCGGGCACGTTCAAGAAGGACGATTACCGGTTCATGGTTGTGGCCGAGAAGTTCCAGACCGGCTTCGACCAACCGCTGCTGCACACGATGTACGTTGACCGGAAGCTGGGCGGAGTCCACGCGGTGCAGACCCTCTCTCGGCTGAACCGGGTGCATCCGGGCAAGGAAGAGACGATGGTCCTGGACTTCGCCAATACGACCGACGAGGTTCAGAAGGCATTCGAGCCGTACTACGAGAAGACGCTGCTCTCGAGGGCAACTGACCCGAACCTGTTGTACGACAAGCAAACGAAGCTGGCTGGGTTCGGCCTGTATTCGGAGGCTGAAGTGAAGGAGTTCGGCAAGGCGTTCTTCGACCGTGGCGCTACGCAGGCGCAAGTGCACGCGCTGCTCGACCCGATTGTGGAGCGCTACAAGAAGCTGCCGGCTGAGACGCAACTGGACTTCCGGTCCGAACTGATTGACTACGTGCGGCTGTACGCGTTCCTGTCACAGATAGTCACCTTCGCTGTTGCGGACCTGGAACGGTTCTACCAGTTTGCCCGGCTGCTCCGGATGAAGCTGCCGATTCCCCGAATGGCACTGCCCGTTGAGATACAGCAGGCAGTGGACATGGAGTCGCACCGGCTGGAGAAAACCTCTGAGGGCAAAGTGAAGCTGGCGGGCGGCGAGAAGCAGATTGAACCGGCCGGAGCGAACGGCGGCGTGCTCGTGCCCGGCGAGGAACTTGAGCAGTTGTCACTGATACTTAAGGAACTCAACGACCGGTTCGGGACCGACTTCAAGGATGAGGACAAGGTCTTTATCGCGCAGCTTGAGGAGTCGCTGGCCAAGAGCGCCGCGCTTGAGGCAAGTGAGCGCGTGAACCCGCCGGAGAACGCACGGCTGACGTTCGACCAGGTCGTGATTGACAAGCTCCAGGATATGATTGATACCAACTTCAGGTTCTACAAACAGGTGAACGACAATCCGGAGTTTGCCCGCCGCTTCCTGAGCCTGTTGTTCGACCGCTACCGTAAGCGCCGGACGGCCTGAGCCGGACTACGCGCGGCGCGGCAGCGCCGCGGGTCTAGTCTACCTCCAATGCACGCGGCTTCGCCGCGAGTTACTAACGAGAGCAGGAAATGTTTGTCATTCTGAGGCGTTCGACGCCGAAGAATCTTCGAGGGGAAGAAGTCGGGACACTTCTATGAAGAGCCGCCTGTCAAGCTTGGGTTTCTATAGCCCTCCAGCCCTGGTTCGGTCCCTTCCGGTCTGATGTTAGTCTCAAGCTTCTATTCGTCCTGCTGCGGACATGTACATGTATCCGAGTCTGAGCTTCCCATTCTTACCCTCGGCCCTTCGACCTGGCCAGTGTCCCGTTCGGGCTTGCTCAGACAGTCGGGATCTCTTTCACTTTGTAGGCTCTTCGCGGATTCGTGTGGGTAGTTTGATGGGGGAGTCTTGGCCCAAGTCATTGTAGGACGGCATGTTGTATTGCTTGCGGTAGGCTCAGAAATCTGGCATGATTCTCGTCATGCGCAGAATCAAACATCTGACCGATGCTTATGCCTTCCCCGGTTTCCG
>JAPLUO010000118.1 GCA_026397595.1 Caldifarciminota bacterium | reverse complement strand
TGATGGCCTGGGGCGGGAATACGCCGTTCTACTACATCCCATACTACCTGTTTCCGGGCATCAGCAAGTTCCGCGGGCCGGCGATGATATTCTTCCTCGCCGCATTCTCACTGGTCGTGCTCGCCGGGCTGGGCATCGACTATCTCCTGCGCGGCGTGAAGGAGGACGACGCCCGCAAGACGACACGAACGGTACTGGTCTTCGGCGCGATTCCGCTCGCACTGCTACTGCTTTTCGCCGCGTTGAAGGGGCCGATGATGTCCATCCTCCGCTCGACAACCATCCAGACCCAGCAGAAACTCGAGGCTCTTGCGGCCAACTACCCAGCGATGCTGGGCGGCCTTCTCCTCGCCGCAGCGGTGGCTGCACTTGGCGTTCTTCTGGTCCGGTTCTTCATTAACCACCGACTGAAGCTGGTCGCCTTTGCCGGCGTTCTGGCTGTTGTGATGATTCTCGATATCGGCCTGTCGCTCAATCTCTGGAACGAGCAGCGAGGCTACATCCGGGGAGTACCACCGCCGAAGGAGTACTTTGCCCCGGATGAGGCCGTTGCATTCCTGAAGCAGGACACGTCGCTGTACCGGGTCCTGCCGTGGCACTACGAAAGAAGCGACGACGGCATTCTCGCCTACAACGGAATCCAAAGTGTCGCCGGCCAGATGCCGAACCCGTTGCAGGTATATCAGGATTTCCTCGGGGCCGGTGCCAGCGTCATGTTCCGACCCGATAACCTGCTCAACCCCAACTTCATGAACCTCGCCAACATCAAGTACGTCATTAGCGTCCCGCTGCCCCTTGACGTGTCACGCTACGACGAGCAAACCCGCCAGACGATTGAGCAGATCCGCGCCTATTTCAGCCAGCCGCAGTTCGAGCCGGTCTTTGCCGGCCAGAAGTACGCCATCTATCGGAACACGACAGCCCTCCCGCGCGCGTTCGTCGCTCCCGGCTTCCGGGTTGTAGCCGGCAAGGACGAACTGCTCGGCACGCTCCGCCGGCCGGACTTGAACCCGGCCCGGACCGTTCTGCTGTATGAGGACCCCGGCTTCGTGCCCGGGCCTGACACCTCGGCCGGAACCGCGCGGGTCACAAGCTACGACTGTAACGAAGTCAAGGTCAGGGCCGACCTCACCGCTCCCGGACTGCTGGTCCTGACCGATTGCTATGTGCCTGACTGGAAAGCCTACGTCGACGGCAAACCGGCACCGGTGCTGCAGGCATTCCACACGTTCCGCGCTGTCCCACTTTCGGCCGGGCAGCATGATGTCGTGTTCAAGTACGAATCGCCCTGGTACCGGCTCGGCTCGTACGTCTCCGGCGTGGCAGTGCTGCTCCTCGCCTTCATTTTGTCCCTGTCCTTCATCCGACGACGGAAGCCGTAAGATGAAGGTCGTCTTCCACGCCGTCTACTACCTGCCCGAGTTCGGCGGAATGGAGAGCCACATCCAGAGCCTTGCCTGGGAACTGCGCGACCGGGGCCATGACGTCCACGTCGTCTGCGGCAAGTCACTGCCCGGCCTGGCGACATACGAACTGCTGGACGGCATCCACGTCCACCGGACATCGTGGTTCGGCCGCAACCCGGTGGGCTGGCTCCTGTACACCGGCTGGTCCGTATTCAAGCTGCTGAAGGTCGCGCGCGGGGCCGACATCGTCCACGGCGAGAGCTTCCCGTCCGGCTGGCCCGTCACCATCGCCAAGCTTGTCTACGGCATCCCGACGCTCATCACCCTGCACGAGACGCGGTTCCAGAAGTTCGTCAGGAAGGCCTTGCTGCGCCCCGGCCTCAGGCTGCTCTACCTCGGCGTCGACCACATCTTTGCCAACAGCCTGCCGCAGGCCGAAGCCGCGCGCAGAGTTGCGGACCCACGCAAGGTCGAGCCCTACGTCAACGCCTGCGACACGAAGATATTCCATCGCACCGCGCCGGCATTCAGCCAGCCGGGCAAGAAGATACTCGTCTGCTCAGCCCGGCTCATACCGAAGAAGGGCGTGCGCCACGCGCTCGAGGCCATGCCCGCAATCCTCGCCCGCTATCCCGCCCATCTTTACATCGTCGGCGAAGGCGTGCTGCGGCCCGAACTCGAACAACTGGTGCAACAGCTCAAACTGCAGGACTCGGTCACGTTCCTCGGCAAGCGGCCGAATACCGAGATGCCGCCGTTCTTGAGTTCCGGCGACGTCGCGCTCGTGCCCTCGTTCTACGAGGAAACGTCAATCGCCGCGCTTGAAGCCATGGCCTGCGAAACGCCGGTTGCGGCCTCTCGGGTCGGGGGCCTGCCGCAGATAGTCGAGGACAAAGTGAGCGGCGTGCTGTTCGAGGCCGGCAACTCCGCGGACATTGCCGAAAAGGTCATCTGGCTGCTTGGGCAGAGCCGCGAGCAGATGGGCGCGGCTGCCCGCCGCCGCGTTATGGAGAAGTGGGACGTCCGTGTCCTCGCTGACCGCCATCTCGCCGTGTACGAGGAACTACTAGGCCGCAAGAAGAAACCTCGCTAACTCCCCGCCCGCGCAGTGAGCATCAAGGACAACCTCGACACCCTCGAACAGAGAATCGGGTCGGCCTGCGTCAGCGCCGGTCGTAGCCGTTCCGACATCACCCTTGTCGCCGTAACCAAGACGCACACTGCCGCTGAGATAGACGAGGCAATCAGGGCCGGCATCACGCAGGTTGGCGAGAACCGAGTGCAGGAAGCGACT
>JAPLUO010000220.1 GCA_026397595.1 Caldifarciminota bacterium | reverse complement strand
CAGGTTGAAACCCGCCTGCATCATCAGCCGGGTGTCGGACAGGACTTTGCCGCACTGCTGAATCCGCCCGATTCCGACCAACTCCCGGATCACCTCGACTCCGTTCAAGACCGCCGGACGATACCCATTGCGGCACTTCAGGCCGTCTGCCTCCATACCGGTCAGTATCTTCCACAGCCCGCTCTCCATCAGAAAGTCCAGCACCGAATCATTATCACCATAGGCGGTCAACTCGGCCTCGGCCGGCCGATTGGCAAGCAACTCCGTCTCGACCGCCGCATCGTTGCGCAACCAGACCCGAAAGCAGCTGGACCGTTCAACCATTCTCATCCGTCGAAGGCTCATCCGCCTGGGCCTGCCCCAACTTCCGCCAGACATCCGCCATCTGCTGATTCAGTTTCACCCACCGGGCCAATAGATGGTAGTACTCACTCCAGGCCTGAGTCTTGGGCCTGACCTTGGGCACCGCCTCCAGCCGCACGTACTTCTGAACGGTCCGGCCCTCACGCAGAAATGACAGGTAATAAGCCGGCGTCTTGCGCTTCCCGTCACCGGTGCTCAGATACCGCTCAACGAAGGCAGCGCGCAGCATCCGCCGGCGCTTGAGCAACTGGTACTCAAGACGCGCCCGCTGGGAACGCAACTCCGCTATCTGCTGTCTCAACCGGCTGGCCAGGGCTGGATTCATCTGTACCCACTATAATACACTTATACTGGTACTAGTCAAGCAGAAGATCGGCTCCGGCCATAAAGCCGCAGCCGCTGTCGGCTAACCAGTTGAGATACGCTCAGATGCAGAGCTTTCGATTCTTCTGGCAGCCCCGAATCCGACATTGGTACCGTAGGAGCCTGTGAACGCGCCTTGCCAGGTTGAATGGCGGCCCCACCTGACGGGTGATGTCATTCCGCTCGTTTCTACGGTGGCGAAGCCACACGAAGGCGTCCTCGCCGTAGCCGCTCTGCGTCCTCGCAGGTGCCATCCGATGGCTCAGCAATCTCGCCTGAGAGACCCCTCGACTCACGGAGCCTGCCCTGAGCCTGCCGAACGGGTTCGCTCGGGGTGACAAACGAGAACTATGTCGGTTCTCGGGTGCAGGGCTGGAGGTTCCGGCGAGGCAAGTGGCGGCGCGGGCGCTACTTGGGGCCGGCCAGTTTTCCCCGGTAGAGCTGCGCGCGGGCCGCGTAGTCGGCCACGTTGCGCCGGATGCGTTCGATCTCTTCCGGCGTGAGCGGGCGCTTGACCACGGCCGGGACCCCGGCGATGAGCGAACCGGCCGGTACCACGAAGTCCTCGCGTACAACCGAGCCGGCCGCAACGATGCAGTTGTGGCCGACCTGGGAACGGTTCAGGAGAATCGCGCCCATGCCGATGATGCAGTCGGCTTCGACCGTGGCGCCGTGAACGATGGCGTGGTGGCCGACCACCACGCGGTCGCCGATAACGGTCGGGGTCCGGTGGTCGACGTGGACCATCGCGAGGTCCTGGACGTTGGTATCCTCGCCGATGGTTATCGGGGCCATGTCACCGCGCACGACCGCGTTGAACCAGACGCTTGCCCCTCGGCCGATTGTGACCTGGCCGATGATGGTCGCGTTATCGGCGACGTAGCAGGTCGGGTCAACCTGCGGGGTCCAGTCCTGCAGCCGGACTATCATTTGACTTTCCCTTTCCCGGGCGCGACCGGCCGGGAGAAACGGCAGACCACGACGTCATCGGTTTTGTCTCTTACGGTCGCGGCCACGTATACGTCGCCGTTGACCACGAGGTCGACGCCGCCGGCATCGTGGCCGGGCGAGTATTGACGTTCCCAGATCGACACGGCACTCGGTTTGTACTGGAACGCAATGATCTTGTCGGTCGGTTCGACATGGCCGTCTTTGCCGGGCTTCCTGACGATGAGACGTCCGGTGATGAAGATGTCGGCGTCTTTGGTGATGAAGATGCCGTTGCCGGTTGCCTGCGCCTGTTCGCCATAGGCGGCCTTGCGGATCGACCCGCCGTCGGCGTCGTATTCAAGAATGACGCAGCGGACCGAGTCGTCGACCGTGGCCGTGCCGGTGACGAGGATGTTGCCGAACGGGTCGAAGGCGACGTCGCCGGGCTGGTCGTCGCCGCCGGAGTCGTAGCGGCGGGTCCAGAGCGTGTCGCCGTTGGGCGCGAGCTTGATGACGACGATGTCCGAGCCGCCTGCGGTATCGCCGTAGTGGCCGACAACGGCGATGTTATCCTTTGAGTCGGCCGCGATGCGCGCGGCCAGGTCGGTGCTGCAGAGGTCAATGTTCTTGACCCAGATGGTCCGGCCGTCTTTGGCGTCGAGCAAGGCGACCATGTGGTCGGAGTTGGCGTCGGTGCCGGCCACGCCGCAGACCGCAATTCGGTCGCCGGAGACCGGGCAGATGCCCATGCCCCACGTCTTGTCCCCGACCGCCAGGCCCTTCTGCCAGGCGATCGTGCCGTCCGTCGTGTAGCGGATAATCAGGCAGAGCGGTTTGTCCCCGGACACCGAGCGGCCGGTGGCAAACAGGTGGCCCTGGCTGTCGGCCCAGATGTCCTCGCACGCCGCGAACGGCGAGTCTTTGTACACGCGGGTCCAGCGTTCCTGGCCGTCCTTGTCGAGCTTGGTGACGCACCAGCCGGCGCGGCCTGTGTCGCCGGGCTTGGTGGACACGTAACTGACGTAGTAGGAGGTGCCGTCAGTGGAGAGCGCGGTCGCGGTCTCGTCGCCGCCGGCGTCGATCCTCTTCTGCCAGACGACCTGCTTTGAGCCGCAGCCTGCGACAGTCAGCGCCAGCAAAGCTACGGCAAAGATGCGAGCAAGTGCTTTCATATTGAAACTCCTTCCGATGAACGGACGCTCCGGCAAGATGTCACGGATTGATATTGCCACAGGATAGGGACAAAGTCAAAGGGCAGAGCAGGGAAAGGGACCAAGGGATAGACCAGCCGAAGTCAGAAGGCAGAAATCAGAAGGTAGAAGTCAGAAGTGCCGGACACGCTCCACGGTGTGCGGTGCACGGCATACGGTGCACGGTTCACGTCCGCCCGCGGTTGACAACGGCGCCGCAGCGGGCATGCTGAAGGCCTGATGGCAACGAACTACCTCGGCCGATTCGACGCTCAAGTCGCCCGCGTGTTCCGATACGCGGCGCGGGCGGCGTGGCGAAACCCTCGACAGGTGCTGTTCTTCTCCCGGATCGGGGCCGCGCAGGCCCGCTCGGCCCGGGTGCGCGCGGGTCTGCGAAAGCAGGGAGTCCAGGTTCCGCCGCTGGTGATTGCGAGCATCACCAACCGGTGCAACCTGAAATGCCGCGGGTGCTATGCCCGGGTGCGCAAGCACACCGGCCGGCCGGAACTGACCGATGAGCAGTGGGCAGGATTGTTTGCGCAGGCGAAGGAGCTGGGCGTTTCCGTCATCATGCTGGCCGGCGGCGAGCCGCTGCTGCGTCCGGGAGTCCTCGACGTGACGCGCAGGTTCCCCGGTATCATCTTCCCGTTGTTCACCAACGGGCTGCTGCTCGACGACGCGGTCATCCGAAGGCTCCGGGCCCTGCCGCAGGTCATCCCGGTGCTGAGCATCGAAGGCTGGGAACCGGAGACCGACACGCGACGGGGTATCGGCGTGTTTGAAACCGTGGCCGGTGCGGCCGGGCGGCTGGGCGAGGCGGGGCTCTTCTACGGCACTTCGCTCACGGTCACGCGCCGGAACTTCGCGGCGGTCACCGAGGAAGGACTGGTCCAGGCTTTGATCGGGGCCGGGTGCCGGATGTTCGTCTTCGTCGAGTACACGCCGGCCGAGCCGGGGACCGAAGAACTGACGCTCCTGCCGGCACAGCGAACGAAACTAGTCGAGTTCTCGACCGGGCTGCAGGCCCGCTCGCGGGCGGTTTTCATGGTCTTCCCCGGTGACGAGGAGCAGTTCGGCGGATGCCTGGCCGCGGGCCGCGGGTTCGTCCACGTCGGGCCGGGTGGTAGCCTGGAACCGTGCCCGTTCGCGCCGTATTCGGACGTGAGCGTGGCAACGATGCCGCTGAAGGATGCGCTGCAGTCGGATCTGCTCCGGCAGATTCGCGATAACCATGCGGAACTAAAGGAGACGCGCGGCGGCTGCGCGCTGTGGCGTAGGCGGGAGTGGGTTGAGGCACTTGCAGAGAAGAGTGAGGGGTAGAGGTAAAGGTTGAGGTTGAGGTCGCGGGTTCTCCCTTGCCTTTGCCTCTACCTCTGCCTTGCCCTTGCCACGGCGGCGGGTACGCTTTGCATCAGGGCGGGATGGGTGTTCGACGGTAGGGAGATGCTCGGCAGCCGCGTTCGGGTTCGGGCCCCGCTTGAGTCTCGGCGCCAACGGGGGTCCGATATTCGGCATTGACGTTGGCTTCACGCCGGAGAGCTGGAACCTCGTCCTGCACAATGGGCAGGTTTTCTAGAGTCCGGCAACTGACGGTTCTTTGCACCCGGAAGTACAGTTTGAATCTGTCTCCCTGAGCCGCAAGGCTAATGGTCTTCGGAGAACCCACGCTCGGCCGACCGTGACAACGAACTGACTTGAGACGCTGGCATTCCCCGGAAATCACGTTACACTGTGGCGATGGCGAAACCGCCGAAGGACAGCATCGAGAGGCTGCACGAGGAGCTGGAAAGAAACCGGCACTGGGCAATGTGCGGGAAGCTCGTGACCGGGCTGGTGCACGAAATCAACAACCCGCTGGATGGCATCATCAACTGCATCAGGATGGTGCGGTCGGGCAAGATGAGCGCCGAGCGCGAGAAAGAGTACCTGGAAATGGCCGAGCAGGAATTGTTCCGCGTCACGACGCTGACCAAGCGGCTGCTCGGGCTCTCGCGCGAGAACCCGTTGGAATTCAAGAAGGCCGACTTGAACGAACTGGTTGAGAAGTCGCTCTTCTTCATCGACTACCGGATGGGCGTGAACCATATCGCGCTCAAGCGCAGCTTGGCCGCGCGTCCCACGAACGCAAGCGTGGACCAGACTTCGATTCTGCAGGTAATCGTCAACCTGTTGCTCAACGCGATTGAGAGCATGCCGGATGGTGGCGAGCTTTCGGTCAGGACCGAAGCCGACCCGCAATGGGTGAAGGTCAGCGTCGGCGACACTGGCTGCGGAATACCGGAGGAGAACCTCGGCCGGATATTCCAGCCGTTCTTCACGACCAAGAGCGGGACGAGTACCGGCCTGGGCCTCGCGATTTCGCAGAACGTCGCGGAGCAGCACCGGGGCACGATTACGGTCGAGAGCGGCGTCGGCAAGGGGTCAATCTTCACGCTTAAGCTGCCCCGACTGAACCGCTCGAACCGGGAGTAGGAGCGGGCAGTGGTGAAGTACCGGGTACTCGTAGTCGAGGACGAGGAACTGAAGCGCCGGACCATCGTTGATGCGCTGACCGATGCCGGCTACGAAGTGCGGGGCACCGGTGACGGCACCGAGGGGTTTCAGCTTGTCCGTGACGAGTTCTGGGATGTGGCGCTGCTCGACCTGAAACTGCCGGGAATGGACGGCATGACGATTCTCAGCAAGGCAAGGGAAATCCGGCCGGAGACAACCATCATAATGATGACCGCGTTCGCCTCGGTGCAGACCGCGGTCGAGGCGATGAAGGCCGGCGCCTACGACTACCTGACCAAGCCGTTCACGACCGATGAGCTGCTCTTGAAGCTCACGCGGCTGTTCGAGTACCGGGCCAAGGCGGCGGAGAACGTGGTCCTGAAGAAGGCGCTCGACAGCGAGTATGCGTTCCGCAGCATGGTCGGGCGGTCGCGTTCGATGCGCCGGCTGTTCGAGCAGATTTGCGTGATTGCGGACTCCGACGCCACAGTGCTCGTGGTCGGCGAGACCGGTACGGGCAAGGAGATGGTGGCGGAGACAATTCACTATTCGAGCCCGCGGCGCGAGGGGCCGTTGGTCAAGGTGTCGTGCGTGGCGCTCCGCGAGTCGCTCATCGAAAGCGAGCTGTTCGGCCATGAGAAGGGCGCGTTCTCCGGCGCAATCCGGACCCGGCCGGGCCGGTTTGAGCTGGCCGCGGGCGGCTCTCCTTCCTCGACCGATTCCTGACCGTCTGGATCTTTGCCGCGATGGGGTTGGGCGTCGGGCTCGGATACTTCGTACCGCAGGTAACGCGCTTCGTTACTCTGTTCCAGGTCGGCACGACCTCCATCCCGATTGCAGTCGGCCTCATCCTGATGATGTACCCACCGCTCGCCAGGGTGCGCTACGAAGAGCTTGGCCGAGTATTCCGCAACTGGCGAGTGCTGCTCCTGTCGCTGGTGCAGAACTGGATCATCGGCCCAGTTCTGATGTTCTTCCTCGCCATCATCTCCCTGCGCAGTTATCCCGAGTACATGACCGGGCTGATTCTCATCGGCCTCGCCCGCTGCATCGCCATGGTCATCGTCTGGAATGACCTGGCCTGCGGCGACAGCGAGTACGCGGCCGGGCTCGTGGCATTCAACTCCATTTTCCAGGTCCTGTTCTACTCGCTCTTCGCCTACGTGTTCATCACGCTGCTGCAGCCGGTCTTCGGACTCGCCGGCCGCACGGTCCACATCTCAATCGCTGAGGTTGCCAAGAGTGTCTTCATCTACCTCGGCATTCCGTTTGTTGCCGGCATGCTCACGCGCTTCGTCTTCCTGCGGCTCAAAGGCCGCGATTGGTACGAACGCCGCTTCATCCCGAGGATTGGCCCGATAACGCTCATCGCCCTGCTCTTCACCATCATCGTCATGTTCTCGCTCAAAGGCGCCTACATCGTCCGGATTCCGCTCGACGTCCTGCGCATTGCCGTGCCGCTGCTTATCTACTTCGTGGTGATGTTCGTTGTGTCGTTCCTGCTCTGCCGTCGGGCGCGAGCCAGCTATGCCCAGAGTTGCACGCTTTCGTTCACAGCCGCTTCCAATAACTTCGAACTGGCCATCGCCGTGGCGGTCGCGGTGTTCGGTATCAACTCGGGTGTGGCCTTCGCCGCGGTCATCGGCCCGCTGGTCGAGGTGCCGGTCATGATCGGGCTGGTCAACGTGGCCTTCTGGTCCCGCAAGCGTATGTTCCGAATGGAGGTCGCAAGTGGTTAGAATCCTGTTCGCCTGCATCGACAACTCCCGTCGTTCCCAGATGGCCAAGGTTCTGCCGCGAGCTTGGCTGCGACGTGGAGCGTGCCTCGGCCGGTTCCAGGCCGGCGGCAGCGGTTGAGCCCGACGCGATTGCCGTGATGCGTGGAGGTCGGCATCTACGTCGCCCTGCCCCGGTGGCGGGCTACGTCAGCCGCAAGCTCGTAATCCGGGCCAAGGGTGAAGCAGACGCTGATGCTCGTGAATACCTGCCCCAAAACTCAGCACTGGTTCGCTCCGCGCCCGCACGTGGCAGAACGCCAGTAGCCGGCTTCGCTCCGGAATAGGGCCGCGCGTCACTTCCGGGCGATGTAGAATCCCCGGCCGACCTTGTGCGCGTGCGCTGCTGAGCGCCAGTCGGTCACGAGTTTCTCGGCAAAGGCGTAGATGTCCGGGCCGTTTGCCTTGATGATCCCTTCCCTCGCGTCCTTGGTTACAGTGCGGACGTAATCGTCCCAGCAGCGGGCATACGCCTCTGTCTCATCCTTGGCGTCGAGCACCTTGAACCCGACTTTCTTCATCGCCTCCTGCCAGCCGGTGAAGCTCTGCATGTTCGGGAAGGCCATCATCGTCATCAGCGGCAGAAGCTCCGCGTCGCTGGTCGGGCCAGTGGTAATCCAGTCCGTGAAACCCAGCTTCCCGCCCGGCCTGAGCACGCGGAACGCCTCGGCAACAAGCTTGTCCTTGTCCAGCACGTGGCACCAGGCGTCCTGGCCCCAGATGACGTCGAACGTCTCCGCCGGGAATGGCATGTCCATCGCATTGCCGCGCACGAATAGAATCGACTTGTCCAGCCCAACGGCTTTGGTGCGCTTGCTGGCTTCCTCGATATACGCGGTCGTGAAGTCGAGTCCGGTGACCCGGACGCCAAGGTCCTTCGCGATGTGGCGTGCCGGCGCACCCAGAGCCGAGCATACGTCGAGAACGTGCGTGCCGGGCTTGAGGCCGACCGCCTTGGCCAGCACGTTGGTCATCTCCTTGCCGCCTGAATGGATCTCCTCGGTCATGCACAGCTCCCACAACGACCCGGCTGGTCCGCTGTAGAATCCCTGTACGTCGCTCTCCTTGAAATCGGTCCTCTTAAGCATCATGCCTCCTGATGTGTTTCTTCCGCCTCAACGGAGCGAGCGCCCGGCTTCCTGCTTTCGGAGCCTTGGCGCTCTTGGCGTACTTGGCGGTTGTCTTTTTCTATCCTGGCCGGCAAACTGCCGGCACAAAGCCGGTCAATCATGCCGCTTGTCTACTTAAGGTTGTGTTTGGGGTTATGCGACTGCTGGCTGCTAACCGACAACTGCTAACTGGCCCGGTCTGGTCCGGTCTCCGAGGCGCACGGCCCCGGGAAATGTCCCGAGTCACGGCACGCGCCTCCGGCGCATCACAGCAGGCTTATCAACAGTCACCATGGGATGATAGGCTGCGCCGCCGGCCAAGTCAAATCTAGCGCAATGCGTGGGCGGCCGCGCTCTCCGCTCCACTGTCTTGACCACCAAGGCCCGGCCGTCTAGAATCTCGCCTGCGATGAACGCTCTCGCCACACGCACCAAGGCTGTCGGGATGCTCTCCGGCGGGCTTGACAGCATCCTTGCGTTCCGCCTGATGCTCGACCAGGGCATCGACGTGTACGCGCTCAATTACAGGAGCCCGTTCTGCACGTGCACGAGCAAAGGCTGCCTGCACCAGGCGACCAAGGTCGCCCATGAGCTAAACGTCCCCATCAGAGTCGTGCCGACCGGTCAGGACTACATCGACATGGTCAAGCGCCCCCGCCACGGCTACGGCAGGAACATGAACCCGTGCCTCGATTGCCGCGTGTTCACGTTCTCGCGCGCCCGCGAGTACGCGCGGGAGATCGGGGCGGCCTTCGTCTTCTCGGGCGAGGTGCTGGGCGAGCGGCCGATGTCCCAGCACATGCCAGCGCTCAAGTTGATTGAGAAGGAGTCCGGACTCGAAGGAATCCTGTTGCGGCCGTTGTCCGCTCACCTGCTTGAGCCGACCGTCCCCGAACTGCAGGGCCTTGTCGAGCGCACGCGGCTGCTTGCCATTAGCGGTCGGTCGCGCAGACCACAGATCGCGCTGGCATCGGAGTTGGGCATCAACGACTATCCGTGTCCGGCCGGCGGTTGCCTGCTCACCGACCGCCTGTTCGCAGCCCGGCTGCGAGAGGCGTTTGAGCACAACGATGACACGCCTCGCCACATGCAGATGCTGCGCATCGGCCGGCATTTCCGCCTGCCGTCGCGCGCGCGGGTTGTCGTGGGGCGGGACGAGCTAGAGAACGCTGCGCTCAGGAACCTGGTGCGGCCCGAGGACACCTCCATCGAACCCGTGGATGTGGTTGGCCCCGTCACGGTTCTCTTCAACTCGACGGCCGACGACGACGTACGGACGTCCGCGCGCCTGTGCGCGCACTTTTCGGACGGCAGGGAGCGGCCCGAAGTCACGGTCGAGTGCGGCGCCGGGATGCTGCGCGTAGCGCCGTTGTCGGAAGCTGACACGTCCTCTTTACGCATCGGCGGCTGACGTCCTTGCGGCTCGCAGACGATTGGACGGCTGATTGCCCGCGGCTCCCGGGGGAGACTCGCTCGCTGACTCCGGACCAGGGGTTGAAGCGCTAGCGGGCATTCGACCTGCTGTCGGCCGTGCGTACACGTCCGCCCGGGCCGGTCCCGGGCACACGACCGAGGGAAGCGATGCGCCGCAGCAGGCAAGCCTGGCACTCCTCGGCTGTGTCGCCGGCGCAGGCTTTGTCGGGGTAGATTTCGTAGAGAGCGCGGTACCTTGTCGGTGTCAGGTTGGGCATCCAGACGTTCGCCCCGCGCTCGAGTCCGAGCTCGCGCCCGTTCTCGGTGTTGACGGTCGCCAGCGCGGTCGTTGACGGGATGTTCACGTCTGGGCAGACGAGCCGCGTCAACGCTATGGTCTTGGTCGTCATCACATCGGTCGCCGGCACCTGCTCGCGCGGGGGCAATGACAGCGGCGCGGCGGCGCGGCCGAGCGGCGTGTCGGGGTGCGCCAGATACGGGCCCACGCCGACCATATCGAGGTCGAGTTCACGGAACAGCAGGATGTCGTCGGCCAGCGTCTCGAAGCTCTGGCCCGGAATCCCGACCATCACGCCGGAGCCGGCCTCGTAGCCCAGTCGCTTCAGCCTGCGCAGGAATTCGATACGGTCACTCACTTCGGTCCCGCAGTCGGGGTGGATGCGGCGGAACAGCGCCATGTCGGACGTTTCGTATCGCAGCAGGTAGCGGTCCGCGCCCGCCTCGCGCCACTCGGCGAGTTCCGCGTCGCTTCGCTCGCCGAGGGACAGGGTTGCCGCCAGCGGTGTCTCCGACTTGATGAACCTGATGTGCCGAGTGATGCGCTCGCGCGACAGTCCCGGGTCCTCGCCCGCCTGCAGAACGACCGTCCCATAGCCGAGCCGGACGCCGAGCCGCACGCATTCCTCGACCTCGGCCTCGCTCAGCCGGTAGCGGTCAATCTGCCGGCTGCCGCGGATGCCGCAGTAGTGGCAGTCGCGGCGGCAGAAGCTCGACATCTCGATGAGCCCGCGCAGGTGGACCGCGTCGCCCACGTACTCCTTGCGCGTTCGGTCGGCCTCCTGCCAGAGCGTTTCCAGCTTCGTCTCGTCGTTTTCCCGCAACCACCAGAGAACGACGTCACGCGTCAGCGACTGTGGGATCATCTCTTCCTTCCCTGCCGGCAGTCTGATGCCCGTTCCCTGCATGCCCGGTCAGCTGCCTTCCCGGGGGTGAACTGCCTGTCGCTCACTTGCCCGCGTTCGACTGTCGGTGCGCATCGAGCGCGGCCGGGCCGTTCCGGGGCACGTCCCGGGTTCCTGCTCACTATTCCCCTCTCTCTTCGACGATCCCAACCTCTTCTTCCGTCGATAAGTACAACTCATACACCAGCGCGTCAGGGAGGGCCATCGGCTTACGGCTCACGGCTGACGGCTCCGTACAGCTTCGCGCGGTCAGTGTCCTCCACGACTCGCATCTCGTCGTCGCTGAGTCCATATAGCTCGTAGACGAGTCGGTCGATCTGGCCATCCGTGATGGCGAGCTTTTGGTCGAGGAGTTGCTTCGCGCTGGGGCTCTGCCCCTTCGGGGCGCGGGCCTGCTGCTTCTTCAATTCCAGCATCCGCGTCACCAGTTCGACCGTCTTGTCATGCCGCGCCTTGACATCACCCCGTAATAAGTGACTGTCTGATTCCCCCGAACTTCGTCGATGCCGAGGCAGGGCGCTTGTCGCGCCCTGCTGTTCGTCCGCCAGCCGAGCCGGACGATGGGCTGACGGGGTTTGGCTACCCGTCGTGGGAAGACGTCACGACGAGTAGTAGTTCCACTAATGCCAGCCGTACCCACCCATCATCGGGCAGCCACCCATCATTCCCATCCCCATCATACCGCGGCCCGTAGTCGGGTAGCCGTTCATCATCCCGTTCATCATCGGGCAGTACTGCATCATGTTCGGCATCATCCCGCCCATCATGCCACCCCAGCTCCAGCGCATCATGCCCCGCTGCTGTGGCGTGAGGATGTTGTACATCGCAATGGCGCTGTTGGTTTGTGCCATCTGGATTCGCGCGTTGAGGTCGTTGATCTCGTTCATCCTCGCCGTTATCTTCTTCTCGTCGATCTTGTCGGCCCCCCACAGGCCATTCAGCTCTACCTGCTTCATGGCCAGTTGGGAGTTGAGTGAATCGATGAGTCGCATATTGCCCGCCTGCTGGGCCTGCATCTGCGCCATTTGCTCGGAAGTCAGACCCCACGGATTCTGCTGCGCAGTGTAAGTACCCTGACCCATCATACCTTGGCCCATCATGCCGCCCATGGGCATCTGTTGCTGGCCATAGCCAGACATCGGCTGTGCGACGGCCAATCCGGCCGCCAGCGCCAGCACGATTACCAGTGCTGATACCTGTCTCATGTTTTTACTCCTTCGGTTTGACTGCTCATGCTGACTTTCATTCGGTGTTGCGATTCTAGCACCGCCCTGCCCTCTGGAGCGACGTTCTCCATAAGTCCACAGGACGTCGGGGATGGAAGAGCGGGTCCGCTCGTCGGGTCATATGCCGACCGGTTACGTCGCAAAGTCCGCGTTCTCGGCCCCGGTGGTGAAGTTGCCCTGCTCCGCCGTGAACGCGAGGACGCACCAATTGGAGTCGTCCACACCGCCGGGGTAGAACTTGGACATTTCGTCTTTCCAGACGAACTGCCGCGTCTCATGGTCCTGCCGCACCTCGATCTTGCCGACCAGCATGACGCCCTGGTAGCGTGCCGCGTCCAGAAAATACACGCACGCTCGAGGGTCGCGCCGGAACTGGTCAGCCTTGTGCGAACCTGATGCGGTGATAAACCACGCACGCTTAACGCCTTCGCTTTTCTGCCGGGAAACCACCTTGATGTTCGGGAACCCACCAGGTCCAATTGACCCGACCAGGGCCAGCAACGACCTGCCCACCAAGTCCTCCGCTAACCGCGTAGCTTCTTGAGATGTCATGCTCTTTGGACGCGGTCAGGGCGTGGGCAGGTTCGGCGCCGGACGGAACACAGGGATTCACCATTCACATCCTGTTCCTGGGGCTAACACTGTCGTCCCCTGGGCGGGAGCACGCGCCCGCTCATTCCGCGCTTGACTCCGCTGGTGGGGCCCCTTATCATATGTACGTATGTTCAGGCATTCACATGAGAGGATGAGGGATATGAAACGCAGGGACGTCGGCGCGGCGGTCTGCAACTGTAACGTGATTCACAAGGCGGCAGTGCGCAAGGTGCGCAGCGTGATGCCGCCGAGCGAGAGGCGGTTCGAACTAGCCGACTTCTTCCGGGTCTTTGGCGACAGCACGCGAATTGGCATTCTCCTGGCGCTGGGGCGGGCCGAGCTGTGCGTCTGCGACATCGGCGCGCTGCTGGGGATGAGCCAGTCTGCGGTGTCGCATCAGCTCAAGGTGCTGAGGCAGACCCGGCTCGTGCGCTATCGCCGGGAAGGCAAGATCGCCTACTACTCGCTCAACGATGAGCATGTTCGCGCGATTCTGAGCCTCGGGATCCAGCATGCTGAGGAATGAGAAGACTGTAGCGGTCCTGCGGCCTCGGCCCTGTTGCCGGCGGAGTTGAGTGATGCTCCCTGAATCTTCCCCGGTGTCCCCGATTACGGTCGTACCCCTCGGACGCGGCGCACGGCTGCTTGCGGGCTTGCTGCGTTTCTTCGGCCTCTGGGCCGGGATTAGCGGCACGTACGCAGTCATGTGCAATACCTGCCCCTTCTGCGGCAGACCGGGCTGCCCGGTCGGGATCGGGGTCATGGCCATCTTCGGCGCGCTCGGCTCGCTGTTTGTCACTCAACGACGCAACCTGTGGGCTTCTATCCGCCGCAGGCTGACGAGAGGGCGGCGACAGTGACTGCGGCAGACGGGAATGGCGACATACAGACAGCCGCCGGCAAGACCGTACGATTCAGAATCCGTGGTATGGACTGCGCCGAGGAGACAAACGCTCTCAAGGGCACGGTCGGCCGTCTGACCGGGCTGCTTGACCTCGACTTCAACCTTCTCGAAGGCACCATGTCCGTTCGCTACGATGCCGCGGTCCTCGACGAAGCCGCAATCCGGGACGCGGTGCAGAAAGCCGGGTTCGAGGCAGAGAAGCCGGAAGACGCGGCCGGGACTGCCCAAGTCGGGCCGACTTGGTGGCAGCGGCACGGCCGCGCGGTCACCTGCTGGATCTCCGGTGTGCTGGTCGGCATCGGCTTCCTGACCCACGCGCTCATCCACGGCAGTCTGTTGCATGCGCTCGTAGGCGGCGAGGGGATGGCTCACCACGAGTTTCCGCTGCCGGTCATCCTGCTCTACTCCGCCGCGGCGGTCGCAGGGGGCTGGTTCATCGCTCCGAAGGCATGGCTGGCGTTACGTCGCTTGCGGCCAGACATGAACCTGCTGATGACGGTTGCCGTAATTGGGGCCATGGTCATCGGCCAGTGGTTTGAGGCGGGTTCGGTCACGTTCCTCTTCGCCTTGTCGCTGCTCCTCGAATCGTGGAGTGTGGAGCGTGCCAGGCGGGCGGTTCGCGCCCTGGTCTCACTGACTCCGCCAACCGCGCGCTATGTCTGTCCGACTGACGGCGACATCATGGAGCGGCCGGTGGCCGATGTCCCGCTCGGCGCAATCGTGCTCGTCCGGCCCGGTGAGCGAATCCCGCTCGACGGCGTCGTCTCCAAGGGCCGGACTTCCGTGAATCAGGCGCCGATTACCGGCGAGTCTATGCCGGTCGCCAAGCAGGCGGGAGACGAGGTCTTCGCCGGCACCATCAACGAGGACGGGGCAATCGAGTTCAAGGCGACAAAGGCCGCGGCCGACACGACGCTCGCGCGCATCATCCGCATGGTCGAAGAGGCCCAGTCGCGGCGCGCGCCGGCCGAGCAATGGGTGGAGAAGTTCGCGCGCTACTATACGCCCGCAATGATGATACTGGCGTTGCTTGTGGCAGTAGTCCCGCCGCTGTTCGGGGGCGGCTGGAGCCGCTGGTTCTACGAGGCGTTGGTCCTGCTAGTCATCGCCTGTCCGTGCGCGCTCGTCATATCAACACCGGTGAGCATCGTGGCCGGGCTGACCGCGGCGTCACGAGCCGGCGTGCTCATCAAGGGCGGGTCGTTTCTCGAAGCGGCCGCGCGAATCAAGGTGTTCGCCATGGACAAGACGGGCACCCTGACCAAAGGTTTCCCCGAAGTGCAGGAGGTCGTTCCGCTGAACGGGCACGACCGCAGCGAACTCCTTGCCCGGGCCGCTGCCCTCGAAGAGCACAGCGAGCACCCTCTCGCGGCCGCCGTGCTGAGGGCGGCGCAGGCCGAACAGGTCGCGCAGTTGCGCGCGGAGGACTTCCGCGCGCTCAAGGGACGGGGCGCCGAGGCATTGATTGATGGCCGCCCCTATTGGGTCGGCAGCCACCGACTCCTGCACGAGAAGGGTGCCGAGGAACCGGAAATGCACGCGCGAATCGAGCGGATGGAGGACGCTGGGCACTCAGTGGTTGTGGTCGGCAGCGACCGACACGTCTGCGGGCTCATCAGCGTGGCCGACACAGTTCGGCCGGCAGCAGCGCCGATGGTCAGGGAACTCAAGTCGGCAGGCGTGCGGCGCGTGGTGGTGCTGACCGGCGATAACGAAGGCACGGCTCAGGCGGTCGGCAAGGAAGTGGGGGCTGACGAAATCCGGGCCGAGCTTCTGCCGGACGAGAAGTTGGAGGCCATCCGCGAACTGATGCAGACTCAGGGCGCGACCGCGATGGTAGGTGACGGTGTGAATGACGCGCCCGCGCTGGCCACGGCGACAATCGGTATCGCGATGGGCGCGGCCGGGACCGACGCCGCCATCGAGACCGCGGACATCGCCCTGATGTCAGATGACCTTTCCCGCCTGCCTTGGCTGGTCCGCCACTCGCAGCGGACGATGCGAATCATCCGGCAGAACATAGTATTCGCACTGGGAGTCAAAGCCTCATTCATGACACTGGCGTTCCTTCACGTTGCGACGCTCTGGATGGCGATAGCTGCCGACATGGGCGTGTCGCTGCTCGTCGTATTCAACGCACTGCGGCTGTTGGGCGGCGCGGACCGACGCCGACCCGGCGAAGCGACTCGAAAGGCCAGGCTCGTCGCGGTCGGAATCATCGCCGCAGTCATCGTCGTGCTCAGCTTCATCGCGATGACGACCCCACGAACTCACAGAAGGCGGGTGACGGAAGCGACGGTTCTTGCTGCCGGCTTCCTGCCACAAGATACGCTTGATACCACCGCCTGCTCCGTAAGGGAGGGTGAGGTGATGCCCGCACTGCTCGCCCGTGCCGGGCTCAGGCCGGAGCAGATCGGGACGATTGTGCCGGCCCTGCAGGACGCGCAGTTCAACGTGGGCACGATGCAGCCGGATGACAGCCTGTTCGTCCTCACGCGTGACGCGATACCAGTGAGACTCCTCTACCGCCGGACGTTCGAGGCGGTCTGGCGCGTGGACCTCGACTCCGGGAACTGCCGTGTATCGATGGTATACCGTAACATCACAAATGAGAGCGGCGTTATCCGCGGCGTCATCAAGGCCTCGCTCCACGAGGCTATAATCGAGCAAGGTGGGCGGCCCGAGTTGGTTGCCGGCTACACCGATATCTTCGGCTGGGAGATCGACTTCTTTGTCGACGTCCAGCCCAACGACAGCTTCGCCATCATGGTGGAACGCCGCTACTGCGGCTCGGTGTTCATCGGCTACGGCCGGATACTGGCCGCTGCCTACTACGGGCAAATCGGCAACGTCAGCGGTTTCCGCTTCACCGACTCCGACGGCAATACGGACTACTACGACTACGAAGGCCACAGCCTACGCAAGACGTTTCAAGAATCGCCGCTGCGGTACTCACGTGTGTCGTCGTTCTTCGGCCGGAGGCCCCACCCTATTCGACGCGTGATCCGTCAGCACTCAGGTCTGGACTACGTGGCTCCCAGCGGCACGCCCGTCGAAGCGGTTGCCGACGGCCGCGTAACGTCGGCGGGTCGGTCCGGCGGCTACGGCAAACTGGTGGAAGTAGGCCACGCCGGGGGCTACTCAACGCGCTACGGCCACCTGTCGGGCTTCGGTGATGGAATCAAGCGCGGTGCAGCGGTCGTGCAGGGCCAGGTGATCGGGTACGTCGGCTCGACCGGGCTCTCGACCGGACCGCATCTCCACTACGAGGTACGCAAGTCCGGCTCAGCCGTAGACCCGTTCAAGCTCAACACACCGCAAGGCCTTCCGGTCAAGATGAGCGACATGGCGGAGTTCTTGCAGACGCGTGACAGCCTCCTTCGCGTGCTGGCGAACGGACAGGAATTCGCGACGCGCGAACGTCTCCCTTGTCATCAGCGCGAATCGTAGCCGCGACAAAGGGACTCATGCTTGCCGCGTGCAGCCTGCGGTTGGCGGTCATCGGCGAACCACCACTGCTTCAGCCGCGACCCGTCAACCGTGGGCTGTCGGTCCTCCGGGATTCGCTCGTGCACCAGATGGCGGGCGCGCCGTCCATCCGCTGCGCGGTCACTGAGAGAGAGAGACATGCACACCCGACGCAACGGGTAGAAGCGTGCTCTCGCGCGGGTGCGGGCAGCTTCGTTTACTTCTTCTGTCCCGCACCCGCACATCTTAGGACTGCCGCGGGAACCCGGACAGACCTCGCGGAGTCAGAAGAGTCAATGACTCTTGAGACTGCGGGACGGTCAACAGGCGTCCCGAGAAAGGAAGAGACATGTGCGGACCCGGATTCGGAGGCATGTATGGATACGGCGGCCTCTGGAGTATCATCATGGGAATTATCGGGATTGCAGTCGTAGTGGGAGCTGTCTGGCTGGTCGTGTACCTGGTACGGACGACCGGCCGACGAGGACCCGCATCTGAGTCGGGCGACGCGCTAGAAACCCTTCGCCGGCGCTACGCGCGCGGCGAGATAACGCACGACCAGTTCGAGCAGATGAAGCGCGACCTGACAAGTTGACCCGAGGAGCAAGTATGGACCAGTTCTACGAAAGACGCATTGTGGGCCGGATTGACGATTTGCGCACCCGACTGGAAGCCTTGCTGAAGGCGCGCAAGTTCGGGACTCTTCACGTACACAACGTGACTGAGACCCTTAACTCAAAGGGCGTGGAGTTCGCCACGCCGCTGCTCGTCATGGACGTCTGCAATCCGCTTCACGCCAAGCACGTGCTCGACGCCACGGCTAACCGTATCGCTCCGCTCTTGCCTTGCAGCATTGCGCTCTGGCAGGATGGCGCGGAGGTCGTCGTGCGATTCCTCAAGCCGACTGCGCTTGCCCGCTTCTTTCCGGATGTCCCGTCCCTGGAAAGGGTGGCCACAGAGGTTCAGAAAGCCATCACCGCGGCAGTGGATGAGCTGGCTAGGGCATAGGAATTGTGCTTGCGCATCGAAGAGGATAGATGTATACTAATAAGCATATAGTTCGCAGATGAAGACGGCTCTTGTCTTGATTCGCCAAATTCCACCGAACGGCTCAACTGTAGAGGCGCTGGACCTGACGGTTGTGAGGCAGTCGTAATACCCGAAAGGAGGTGATAACGATGAAGAGAGCATCCCTTATCGGAGCGGTGCTGGTCGGGCTCATTGCGCTTGGCGGTCTGAGCGTTGCGTTCGGCTGGTGCGGTTGGACTAGCGGCCACGGCTGGACACGGCCTGCCGGTTACGTCCGCCCCGCGACCACGGGTTACGGGGGTTCGTACTGGTGCGGCCCGATGATGAACTACCCGGCGGGCTACTACCCCAATAACACCGTCGCTCCGCAGCCAGCGCCCCTCGGTCCGACTCGTGCGAGCCATAGGGTTCGCAGCGAAAGAAGGACGGCGTATGTGACCCAGAATGCCCAGCCGAGAGTGGCCTACGGCGGGTGTTGCGGCTGTTGGTAGACCAGCAGATTGTCTGTCCACGTCCTAGCAGCTTAGTCTGGCCCCCCAGGACCCCCGGTTCTCGGGGGCTTCGCTCTACAGAAGAAGACCGGATGCCCGAACTGCCTCGGTATCGCAGGCGACTGTGTCACAATAGGGCAGACCGTCAAATGGTCGGGCGTGGTCGGAGTTTGATCTCCCACATCTTGAAGGTCTCTGCGGCGACCGCGGCATGGCGAGCGTCACGAGCACCGAGGGCATGGGCAGGGACTTTACTTTCTCGCCCCCGGTTGCTATGGAGGCCAAAGCAGTCTAGACTCTCAGACTCAATTGAACCGAAACCTCTGCCGGGTCACCGTCCTTGACCTGCTGCTCATTGCCGGGCTGCTGGGTCTGCCCGGCTGGGCGCTCGTTACTTCGTGGCGCGCCGCCCGCGAGCAACCGGTCGCGTACATCTACCATAACAATCGGCTGCTCGGCGCCTACCAGCTTGACCGCGACCAGGTCATTGTCATCGGCGACCAGGCCCGCCCGGACATGAAGATAGAGATCAAGGGGGGCGCAATCCGCGTCGCCGAATCGGATTGTCCCAAGGGTGTCTGTAGACAAGTCGGCTGGGTGCGCACGCCCGGACGGTCGATCGTCTGCGTTCCGAACAAGGTGCTGATTGAGCTGCGGGGCGAGCGTAAGGGATACGATGCCGAAAGCTACTAGCGGGAAGTCCGAAGCCCGAAGTCCGAATGACGAATGCAACCCCACGGACAGCATTGTGAGGCTTTCGATTCTGGTCGCCTGCGCGTCGGTGCTGCAGGTTGCCGAGTCGCTGCTCCCGCACCCGCTGCCCGGGGTCCGGCTCGGGCTCGCCAATATCATCACAGTCATCGCAATCGTGTACATCGGTCCGGGCAGCGCGGTACAACTCGCGGTGCTACGCACGCTGGTCAGTTCGATGGTGCTGGGGACGTTCCTGACGCCGACGTTCGTTCTCTCATTCTCGGGCGGCGTGGTCAGCGCGCTCGTCATGGTCCTGCTGTACCGGCTCTCCCGTGGCGGCGGGCCATTCCGTTTCAGCCTCATCGGCATCAGTGTCGGCGGCGCGGTCAGCCACATCCTGACCCAGGTTGCTCTGGTCTATCTGCTTTTCATCCGCAGCAGCGGTGTGCTGCTGCTCTGGCCTTGGCTTGCGCTGTCGGCAGTGGTCACGGGCGTGGTTACCGGCATGATTGCGGTTCAGGCCGTGCGGCGACTGGACGCGGGCGAAGCGAGCGGGGCAGTGCTGATTCCGGTGTCGGACCGGCCGGACGTGTCGGACTGGTCCGACCAGGATACCGGCATCCGGCGCCTGCGCCCGGAACTGAAGATAGCCGCGGTTGTGGTCCTTGGTCTCGCCGTGGTCATATTCTCAAGCTACGCGCTCTATGCCGGAGTGCTGCTGTTGCTTGCAGTCGTCACAGCGCTGGCCCGGGTTCGGCTGAGCCGGCTGTTCGTCGGCCTGAAGCGAATCTGGGCGCTGCTGGTCGCCGCGCTGGTGATGCCCGTCGTCTTCTCGCCGTGGGGGAGGATGCTCTTCGGAATTGGGCCGGTGCGAGTAACCGACCAGGGTCTGCACGAAGGAGCCATCTTCGCCGCGCGCATCCTCCTGCTGTTCTTCGCGACCGCATTGCTGGCCCAGACGACCGCGCCGCGCGAAGTGGCGGGCGGGCTGGAGAAGCTGCTCGCGCCGCTGCGGGTCTTCCGGGTCAGGCCCGGCCGGCTGGCCCAGTCGCTCAGCCTTTCATGGTTCTACTTCCCGCAGTTCTGGCAGAGCGTTCGGCGCATGGTCGGCGAGAGTCGCGGCCGCAAAGGCTGGCTGGACCGGACCATCCATCTTCCCGGCGATGTCGTTGCCGACCTGTACTTTGCTGCCGACCGGCTCGCCGGCTCCGGGCCGGAGGAGCCGGGCCGGCAGCCGGAGACTGGCGGGTTTCCGCCACCGCCTGACCGGCAGTGACGCATGGATCCGGCGCGAGAAGTTCAGGACGCGCGCCTCAGACCTGCGACATCAGGCGCAAGACGGGGAACAGGGCCCGCCGGCAGCGGCGTGTCCCGCTGGCATGAAATGTGATACCTACGTCGAGATGGCACCCTGCCGCCCGGTATCAGTCCTGCGAGCCCGCGTGCGAGCCGGCTGTGGTGCAATAACAGGTAAGCAAGAGAATCCCGCGCACACTGTCGGGGCGCACTCTGCCGGTCGGCGGATTTGACTTGCCGGGAAAAGACGACGCACAGCAAGGAGATAGGATGACCAAACACAGAGTACTGCTGGCAACCGTGCTGGTCACGGTCCTCGCGGCAAGCGGAGCGGTCGGCGCCCAGTTGAACTTCGGCGGCGACCTCGGCTTCGTGCTATTTGATGTAAGCAATGGGTCCGGCATCCAGCCGAGCCGGGATTCACTCGGCAACGCGATGCCGCTACCATACGGCGATACGACCGGCCGCGTGAACACGTATCTCGAGTCGCACGGCCTGGGCCTGTACTGGAACGTGCAACTGAGCGACCAGGTGTCAGTCAGCGCCCTCACCGAAGTCGGCGGCACAACGACCAGCGCCACGCCGTCGCTGGGTAAGAAGCTCGGCACCCAACAGGGTGATGCCGGCACGCAGAAGGCGCTGTCGGTCCCCGAAGCCTACATACAGGTGATGCTGCCGTGGCAGGTCCAAATGAGCACCGGTATCATCCGCCCGATTTTCTCCGAGGACTACGGCGAGAAGAAGGGCTACCAGGAGGCCAACCGGCTGTTCAAGTCCTCGGCCAACGCCTACGGCGGCGAGTGGCACGACCTTGGCGTCGAGTTCTACAAGTCATTCGAGCCGGGCGGCGGCTTCTCGATTCCCGCGTACGCATATCTACTGGCCGGCGAGCAACCGCTGGGTGACGACAACAGCAACAAAGCCCTGCTGTTCCACGTCGCGCCCGCGTTCTGGAAGCTGCGCGTGCTAGGTTCCTACGGATTCGGGAAAGAAGGCGCGGACGGTGAACTGCAGCCCTGGTCGCGTTACGCGGCCGGGCTTGGCGGTGACTTCGGGCCGTTCTGGTTCCGAGGAGAGTTCTTTGGTGGAAGCTGGGCTGGTAACGAAGTGCTCAATGAGGCCAACAAAGACACGCTGGGCAGAATAATTCCCGACACCGTCACTTTCAAGCCGATCGCCTATTACGTCAAGGCCGGGTACAACCTTATCCCTGACAAGCTCGGGGTCGTCCTGACTTTTGACCAATCCAGTCCTGACTGGACAACGCGTGCCAAGCTCGGGTACAGCACCCAGGGCGGGCCGACGACTGATGCCGGTGAGAGCTACACGACTATCGGCGCGACGGTGCAGTACTGGGTAATCCCGGGCTCGGCGATTCTGCTTGAGTACAACCGGGGCATGTGGAAAGTCGGCGACGGCACGCTGTGCAAGATCAACTTTAACCGCATAACCCTCGGCTGGCGAACAATCTTCTAGGAGGATTCCGTCGTGATGAAAGCCCCCGTCCGACTGCCGGCTGCGCCTCGCCGGTGGTCAATCGCACGGGGGCTCCACGACGGGTTGCTTGTTCCGGTCGGCTTGTTCGCGGCCGCCGCGGCGGTTGTTCTGCTGGCCGCCGGGTGCCGGCGTCCGGAGGGCGTGACCCTGCGCAAGCAGACGCGGCTGATGATGGACACGTATGTGACAATCGAGGCCGCGGGCCCGGTGCAGACCACAGACAAGGCGATTGAGGCGGCGTTCGAACGGCTGGAGGAGATTTCCCACAAGTTCAACTTCCTCGACTCGACCAGCCCGGTTCACGCGTTCAACTTCGACAACGTGCCGCTCACCGACTCCGAGGTAGTAGAAGTTGTGCGAGCCGCGGTCGCGGTCAGCGAAGTCTCCGGCGGGGCGTTCGACATTACCGTGCGGCCGCTGGTTGAGCTCTGGGGTTTCTATGGCGACCACCCGGCGGTGCCGTCACAGCGGGCGATTGACTCGTGCTTGAAGATGGTCGGCTACAAGAACCTGCTGGTCGAGCCGGGTCGGGTGACCAAGCTGCGGCCGGACGTGACCATCGACCTCGGCGGCATCGCCAAGGGTTACGGTCTCGGGGAGGCGGCGAGGGTGCTGCGAGCCCATGGTGTGGATTCCGCGCTCATCGACCTCGGGGGTGACATCTATGCAATGGGCAAGAAGGGTAACAAGAACTGGAAGGTCGGCATCCGCAACCCGCGGGGGGACGGCGTGGTCGGGATAGCCGCAGTGTCGAATCTGGCGGTCGTCACCTCTGGCGACTACGAGCGGTATTTCTTCGGACCTCCTCGGGACACGATCCGTAATCGCCGGACGGGGACAGTCCCCGGCACTGAGAGCGCCGCAATCCGGTACAGTCCCCGCGATTCCGGTCATGTCCCAGCGGACAGCGTTCGTTACTGCCATATAATTGACCCGGCAACGGGCTGGCCGGCGCGCGGCATGATAAGCACGACCATCGTGATGCGCGACCCGCTAACGGCACAGGGTTGGTCCAAGATACTGTTCCTCCGGGGCACGGCCGCACTGCCGCTGGTTGAGAAGACCGGCGGCATGGAGGCTCTCCTGATTGACGACAGCATGAAGGCATTCTGCACGCCCGGCCTGGCAAGCGCCCTCGACAGCACGCTGCTGAACGGAATAACCATTCCGCGGGCGGGCAAGTGATATGAGCTTAGGAAATGAAAGGAAGGCGATAATGAAGAAATATACATGGCTGCTGGCGGCGCTGCTGCTGCTGGTTGCGCTGGCCCGTCCGGCCGGCGCGGTGGTCCTCTTGAACCACGATGCGGCGCTGAAGGCGATGTTTCCCAATGCCGACAAGGTCGTGACCGAGGACAAGGCATTGACGGCGGACCAGATTGCGGCGGTCAAGGGTCTCTGCGGTGACAAGTGGACGCTGTATCAGTCCGGTGCCAAGACCGAAGAGGTGGCGGAAAACGACACCGTGTCGTTCTACTTCGGGACCAAGGACGGGAAGAAGACCGGCGTCGCCCTGGTTGAGGTGCAACCCGGCAAGTGGGGCCCGGTGAAGTATGTCGTCGCGATGGACCTTGCGGGGAAAGTGACCGACCTCGCGGTCATGTCCTACGTCGAGCAGCGCGGCCGGCCGATCGCGACCAAACGGTTCCTCGGCCAGTTCATCGGGAAGACCGTCAAAAGCCCGGTTACCGTCGGCAAGGACGTCGACGCCGTATCCGGCGCGACCATCTCTTCGCGCGCGACCGCCTTCGCGGTCAAGAAGGCAATCGCCCTGTACGCGACGGTCTACCTCTCACCCGAAGAAGAGTAGCGGGGGAAAGGAACGGAAATGAACGGCTTGTCGCTGCCAACACTGCCGAAGTACGCTAGGGTCACAATCACCTTCTTCCTGCTGCTCATCGGCCTGACATACCTTGTGGGCGTCCTCAATATCTACAACAAGACGAAGTTCACGGTCCAGGGAGCAATCGAGAACGAACGGGGCTCGGAAGAGAAGATGATCTACGCCAAGGAATTCGGCGACATGGTCAGCCTGACTCACTTCCACCTCGGAGGCTGGGCAATGATGTTCATGTGGGTGCTGCTCTTCTTCTTGTTCTCCACCTACAGCCCCAAACTGAAGGGCCTGCTCGGGGTCCTGCCATTCGTCCTGGCGCCGCTTGACGCGGGCAGCATGTGGCTGACGCGCTACGCGGCACCCGGCTTTGCCTACTTGCTGATGGCGGTGGGCTTTCTGATGGCCGCGATATTCGGGCTGGTTCTCGTGCTCGATCTCATCAACCTCTGGTGGGGCAGGAAACCAGTGCCGCAGCCGGCATGACCACCAACCCGCTGGCGCACCGTCCCCGGCTCGTCAGCAAACGTCGTCCGCGCCCGACCGCGCGGAAGCTCAATTGCTGGGACCTCAAGAAGTGCGGCCGGGGCCCGGGCAGTGAGCCAACCTGTCCCGCGGCGACCGATGTCCAGGCCGACGGCATCAACGGCGGTTTGAACGGAGGGCGGGTCTGCTGGGCAATTGCTGGCACTCTGTGCGGCGGCAGGCAGCAGGGTACCTACGCGGTTAAGCTCGAGACCTGTCTGCGGTGCGATTTCTGCCAGATGGTGCTCAGAGAGGAACAAGCCGAGGCCTGCGAAGGCCACATTCTGCCCCGTAGGCGTCGCTAGTCGAACCCGACCCCGCCGAGTACTGAAACCCGCTGCTTGACAGCAGCGGGTTTGTCTCTATCTTGAGGCAATGGCAAACCGAGCCCAAAGCTACCTTGACCTTGCTGCCTCCAAGACCGCGGACAGCCCACGACGGGACAATCCCCGGTGAGTGACGACCCTTCGGCTACTACGCCTGACGACGACAGGGAGTTGGTCGCCCGCGCCCAGACCGGGGACATGGCCGCGTTCGAGGAACTGGTCCGGCGGCACCAGCAGGGCCTTTTCTCGTATCTCTACCGGATGTGCCGGAACTCGAGCGATGCTGAGGAGTTGGCGCAGGCAGCAATGATCCGGGCATGGGAGAAGCTCGCCGGTTTTCGGGGCGCGTCGAGCTTCAAGACCTGGCTGTACCGCATCGGCACCAATCTATGCCTCAATCTGCGCACCAGGAGAAAGCCGACCGAGGAAATGGACGAGACGCTGGCCGCGCCGGACGCGCAAATGCCGGAACGTGCCTTTCAACAGAAGGTGCGGGAGGATGCCGTGCGGGGTGCGCTGGCCGAGCTCCCGGCCGACCAGCGGGCCGCGCTGGTGCTTTCGGTCTACCGGGACATGAGCTACAAGGAGATTGCCGAGACCATGGGCAAGACGGTGCGGGCGGTGGATTCGCTGCTGTTCCGCGCCAAGACGAACGTACGCAAGGCTTTGGGACAGGCCCGGGACAAGGGAATCATCTGAAAGTGACCAGTTACCAGTTGGCAGTTTGCAGTGAGGACGGCCAAGGCAGACTCCGCCCGAGCCAATCGCCGATGTCGGAGACTTCGAGCTTGAGAGGCAGCGCAGGAAAGGATGGTCCACAGTGTCTAATGATTCGAGTACGAGCATGAAATGCAATGAGATTCTTCGTCTGCTGCCTCCTTACCTCGACGGAGAGGTGCCGGGCAGGGTGCGGGATGGGATAGCTGCTCACCTGTCATCCTGCCCGGCCTGTCGTTCCGAGATGGAGGCGCTGAAGGCGGACGTTGGCCTGCTCGAACTGGCCGGTACGCCTGAGGTTACGCCATTTCTGGCCGCGCGCGTGATGGCCGATATCCGGCAGCGACAGGCGATTCCTGTCCGGCGTGGATTCCGGCCGGGTTGGGTGTTGAGCATGGCGGCCGGGGTCATCCTGGTCGCATTGAGCCTTGGTGTCGGCACACTGGTCGGCTCGGGACTGGCCCAGGGCAGCACCAGCACTACCGGTGACGACATCTTTGCCACCGCGACCGCCGACCCTTCACTTGAAACGTACCAATCGATAATGGGAAGTGAGTGATGCGCGGCCGATGGCTGGCCGTGATTGCCGTGGCGTCGCTCGCGCTGAACGTCGCCGTGGTCGGGACCTACGTCTATCGGACTACCAAGCCGCACCGGCAGCACTCCCGTTTCGAGGGCGTCAGGCGGGCGACCAGAGACAGCATCGGCAACGTGATGCACGAGGTCGCGCCCGACATCGAGCGCCTGTCCGGCGAGCGCGACCGGCTGCGCGCGGCCGTGCTGGAAATCGTAGCCAAGCCGGAACTAGACGAACAGAAACTCGATTCGCTCTGCCGCGAGCAGGGACGGATCTCGACGGAAATGAGCGGGCTGGTATTCCGTAACATGCACCGCGTGGTGCAGATGCTTCCGCCGACGGAGCGCGAGCGGTTTCTGCGCCAGGCCGGCCCACACATGATGCGCGGTCCGCACACGAGGGGCTCGGGTCGGACCGGCCGGCAGCACGGCGGACCGGAACCTCCGCGTGAGCCGGATGGAGATTAGCAGTTGAACATGAACTGGAGAAATGACTTGAAGAGAACAGTACTGACCGCGATTGCCGTCGTAGCGTTTGCCTGCCTTGTGTGGGCGCAGCCCGGGCCGGGCCCGGCAGGCGGCGGCCCGATGGGCGGGCCGGGTATGCCGATGATGGAGAAGGCGGGCCGGCAGGGAATGCCCGGCATGATGGCCGGCATCCCGGACCTGACACCGGAGCAGATGGATAAGATGGACGCCCTTCGGGTGTCACACATGAAGACTGTACTGCCGATTCGGACCGACATTCAGGTCGCGGAAATCGAGTTGGATGCGCTCTGGCGCGCCGACAAGCTCGACTCCAAGAAGATCGTGGCCAAGGTGAATGAAATCGGCGGGCTTCGGCAGAAACTGGAACTGGCCATGGTCAACCACCGGATTGACATGTACAACCTGATGACGCCGGACCAGCAGAAGGCGATGCGCAAGATGCACATGGGCGGCGGCCGGGGCATGATGCGCGGTCAGGGCCGGGGCATGGGCCGCGGCATGAAGGGCGGAATGAAAGGTGCCGGGGCGCAGGGACAGATGGGTCAGTGTGCACCGCAGAACTGCAAAGATTGTATGATGCACTAGCTTCTGACTGGGGCTAGTGGTTTGGCTCGGTCAAAGCCGGGGCCTTCGGGCCCCGGCATTTTCGAGAGGCCGAAGTCAGAAGCTAGAAGCTAGATTGCAGAAGTCAGAAGTCGGCCGGCGGGACACGGTGCACGGTCAAAGGTTTGGGGCTTGCGCTTGAGCTTGCGCTGCTCTAAACTGAGGCGTGGCGGAAGTGATTTTCACCCTGCGGCCGGTGCTGCAACTCGCCCTGCTCGTGGGGGTCATCTGGCTTGCGGCGCGGGTTCTGCGCTTGCTGCTGTCGGGCCGGGTCGGCCAGTTCGGCAAGTTCCTGATTTTCGGTGCTATGGTCGGCGTCTACGCCCTGACGGTGCTGTTCATGGCGACGGGCACGCCCGCACCGTGGGCGCCGGTCATGGCGCTCTTCCTGCGTGCGCCGACAACCCTGGTGCTGATTGTCGCGACAATCGTCGTGGTCTGGCTCCTGCTGCGGGAGTTACCGTTTGCCATGCCGCACTGGGCCGGGTTCCTGGTCGAAGGCCCGTGGCGCAAACTGCTCATGCCGGCCGACGTCACCCTGAGCCGGATGGCGCTCGGGCCGGGAATGCGCGTGGTCGAGGTCGGGTGCGGAACCGGCCATCTTTCCGGTGACGTGGCACGCCGCATCGAACCGGGCGGTATGCTCTTCTGTGTTGATATCCAGCCGGAGATGGTCGACAAGACACTGAAGCGGGTCGAGAAACAGGGCCTGCACAATGTCCTCGGCTTCACCGCCTCGGCCGACAAGTTGCCGTTCGACATCTTTGACATCGACCTCGTGTTCCTGGTACATGTGCTGGGCGAGATTCCGGACCGGCTGCCCGCCCTGTGCGAGGCGCTCCGGGTCCTGCGCCCGGGCGGCGTGCTTTCCATCACCGAGGCACTGATTGACCCGCACTACCGGTTCCGCAACGACGTTGTGAAACTGTGCCGTCAGGCCGGGTTCGTGTCGTCGTCAATCGAAGGCAGCCTGTTTAACTACACGGCCACGTTCCGTAAGCCGCAGGAGAGAAAGCCGCTCGGCTATGCGCCGCGGTTCGATTGACGGGCGATGATACGAACCGGCGCGGGACATGACCGAAATGTCGGACATTTCGGATCGTGTCCCAAGCCGCCTCCGACGAGGCGCATCATTCTGTCGATCATCCTGGCAGCGACCTGCACGCTCGGGGCCGAGGCGCGGGTGAAGGTTCGCGTGCGCGACGGCGACACCGGACAGTGGCTCGCGGGCGCAAAGGTCAAAGCCGGGGACCGCGTCTTCTTTACCGACTCGGTCGGCGAGTGCGTAGTGTCGGCAGTCACCGGCCGGCGCCTCCTGCTGACGACGACGATGCAAGGCGCTTTCCCCGCAACCGACTCAGTCTTCGTCGCCACCCCGGATTCAAGACTTGTGGTCAGGCTGTACAGCAAGCAGCCCCGCACCGCCATCGGATTTGTGCGGGACGGCATCACCGGCAAGCCGCTGACCCGGGCCTCGGTAAAGGTGATAGGTGACGCGGCGACGGCAAAGACCGATTCTGCCGGCATGTACGTCATTCCCTTCCCGTCCGGCGACCGTGAACTCATCGCCGGGCTGCCGGGATTCCGCGGGTTCCCTCGGCGCCTGTCGGTCAGGGCCGGGGACACGCTGTCGGTGGACTTGCCTCTTTACGATACTTCGCTTGCCGTCGGCGAGGTAGAAGGTCGAGTCGAAGTGCAGGGCCTGGGCGTGGCCATCGGCGTGAGTGTCACAGTCGAGGGCACGCGGCTCGGCATCGCCTCGGACCGGAACGGCGACTACATCATCACCGGCGTGCCGGCCGGCCCGCACCGGCTCATCTTCACCTATGCGGGGTGCAAAAAAGCAATGCGCGTCGTCCGCGTGGAGGCGTGGAAATCGCTGACCCTCAACGTCCAGCTCGAACAGCGCCTGCCGACGACCAAACGCTGACGCCAGCCGCGTCCGTCAACGCAGCCGCGACAGCTCGCTACAAAGCTCCTTGGAAAGCTCGCCGGAAAGCTCACCGGAAAGCTCACCGGAAAGCTCGGTCGAAAGCTCGTTCAAGAGCTTCTTTGAAAGCTCATTTCAAAGCACCGTTCAAAGCTCATTCAAAAGCTCATCGCAAAGCTCATTTCAAAGCTCGCGGAAAAGCTCAAGAAACAGCTTGTTTCAAAGCTCGCGTCAAAGCTCAGCTAAGAGCTCGGTTCAAAGCTCGGCTCAAAGCTCATTCGAAAGCTAACTCGAAAGCTGCTTAGAGGGCGACCCCTCAGAGTCTTATCCTGTCTGCCCGACAGGGCTTAACCGACTGACTGTACTAACGTTAGGCCTGATTGTTGCCCATTGCGAAGCCGGTGGCGATGAGACAGTGTCTCGCCCGCCCGCCAACCCCGCGGGGAAACGCCGATTCCGTCCCCTGCGTCCTGTCCTTTCCGGTTGCTCAGTCCATCTTGCACTCTGCATTTTGCATTCTGCATTTTGACTTCGCCTTGGCGATTCTGCCGTCCTGCGATGTCCTATAATTCCTGTAAATTCAGGGACGATTTTGACTGGAAAGAAAGAGGGCGTAAGCTCCAATGTCCGTTAAACAACCGCCGGCGATGACCGGCAGAGAGGATACTTACGCCGTGGAGAGAATACCACCGAG
>JAPLUO010000484.1 GCA_026397595.1 Caldifarciminota bacterium | reverse complement strand
ACAGGTTACGCTGCGGATCAACGTGTCCGACCAAGACGCCTCCTCTCGGAAAGCTTCGGGCTGTCTACCGGCTGCTCAACAATAACCCAAGACTAACATATAACAGGACACTTGTCAAGACTTTTCGGCCGGACTCCTAGTCCTGAGAGACCCTTCGACTTGTCCGACTCCGTCAGGGCGACACGGCGTGTCATCTGTGTCCGTCTGCATTCATCCGTGGTTACTCGTCTCCGGGACTTGGCGGTCTTGGCGTCGTTGGCGGCTTCTACATCTGCGTAATCTGTGGATTCCTGAGAGATTCCTCCACTCCGCTTCGCTCCGGTCGGAATGACATCCCTATTGGCGGTCATCTCATCCTCGACTGGTGATTTGGGACGAGCGGCGTCGGCGCTGTAGGAGAGCGTGAGAAGCGCCCGGCTACCACACGGTCGCGACGTCGGCAGTGGCAGCGCGCGGCTCAAGCGAGAGCGCGCCGGGGGCGCAGGCGGTACGGCATACTCCGCAACCCCAGCACTTCTTGCGATCCACGATGACGCCGGCCTGACGCGGGGTGGCGCTGATTGCCCCGAAGGGGCAGCGTTTGATGCACCTGCGGCAGCCGGTGCAGAGTTCTTCGTTGCGGCGGATGACGTCTTCGCCCTTCCACATGATGCGCACGCCGCCGCGGAGCACGGCCTTCATCGCCATGCACCCGCTGGGCAGGTCGCAGTTGCAGAGGCCCGCGATGAACGGGGTGATGAAAGTCCACGCCGTGTGGCAGAGCCCGCGCTCCTCGGCGCTCCGCAGGTACGCGATGGCCTGCTCTTTGGTGAGCCGCTCGAACCCCTGGGACGCGGGGCCGCCGGAATAGTCGTGAAAGCCCTCCGCAAGGAGCTTGTCGTGCCTGTTCACTGTCATGACGATGCAGCAGGAGTCGGCATCTGAGCCGGGCTTCATCGCGCCGCGGCAGACGCACGGCAGGCGCGTGATGTTCGTGGCGATGTCGAAGATCCCCGCGCATTCCTCGATTGGTACCGGCTGGCCGAAGTGATGTTTCTGCGCCGCGGCTTCCGGCCCACGGGTGAACCATTTTCGGGCCGGCCTCGGGACAAAGCGCAGCGCCGCCAGCCCGGCATTGGCCGAGCGCCGGCCGGCCTCGAAGTTGCGGATGAAGTCAACAATGTACCCGCGGCGGCCCATGTCCGCCTCCAGGTCCATTGCGTAGTTCCTGGCATTTGCATACCAGCGCTTGCCCTCGCCGTGCTGGACGCAGAAGTTACACATCGTGCTTCATTCTAGCGCCAGACTATGGTCGGTCAAACGGGGGAGAGAGGGATGGAGGGATCGAGTGGCTGAGCAACCGAAGTCAGAAGTCAGAATGCAGAAGGCAGAGTGCAGGAGTACGGAGCTGCGGAGGGCGGGCAGTCAGCAGATGTAAGAAGTGAGATGTCAGATGTGAGATGTTAGATGTCGGAAGGCAGGAGTACGGATAGCGGAAAGCGGACGGCGGAGAGCGGACCGGAATCTGCGTAATCTGCGGATAGTCATTCCGGGTCTTGGCGTCTCTTGGCGTCCCCGACCTGACCTGGTCTTGGCGGTTATCTGATTTCCGATTGGCGATTGGGAGCCGCGGGAAGGCGTTACTGCTCTTTCTTGCCCGTCCCTCCTATGACCGGATAGGACTCCGGCCGGTCCGCGTCGTAGAATTGGTAGGGACGGGACAGGATGGAGAAGTAGCTGCGATCAGGCAGGAGCGCCAGCGTAGTGTCGAAGAACCGGCTGAGGACGATCCGAAATGTATTGACCGGCGAGATGGAGTCGTACAACTCGACTGATGGCTGGGGACGTTCGCCGGAAGGCGGCAGGTAGACCGCATCGAAGATGGCGGGCTGTTCCAGTACCTGGTTGTGCGTCAAACGGTCCCAGTCGGGTACCGATCCCGGACCGTGGTCGCCCTGGATGACTATGATGGGTGGGCGGGGCGACTGGGCCAGAATTCGCCGAACCGCAGCTTCGAGCAGCGTGTTCAGGTAGAGCACCTGGGGACCGTAGTACTTGTCGTACAATCCAGGACCCTTGGTGAGGATCATTTGTGTGAGCCAGGCTTGGGCTTGGTCGCTCGTAAAGGAGGCAGGCACTCCGGGTCGCTCGCCACGTGCGTCGAAGACAAATGGCGGGTGCGGCGAGAGGATGTGGGCGAAGACGAAGACCGGATGCCGGCCGAGCCCGGCGTTTGGCAGGTTCCGCAGCGTATAGAGTACTCGGTCCCGGTGCAGGTCGACCGGCGACCTATGCAGCATGTAGAGCACGTCCCGGAGCATGGTCGTGTTTACCATGATACTCTGGAACTCGCTCAGCGACCAGCGGGGCGCGAAGTGGACATCGGCGCCGGCCAGGTCGGTGCCGGTATAGCCAGAGGCAAACGACACAATGGTATAGCCTCGGCGCCGCAGAAAGCGGAGCAGGCGGTTGTTCTGGATCATCCGAATCAAAGGGCCGTGGTCATCGGATTCCGGCCCCAAGGCCGCGGCCAAGCTGTCCAGGTAGGTGAAATTGAGTGACGATGCGAGCGAAAGATAGGTCTGGACGTAGTTTGAGCGGGCCCGGTCGGCGACGAAGAACCCCATTTGGGACAGGTCGTTGAGGAACCCGGTGTTGTCGGTTTGGTAGTGCGATTTCAGCACGTCGGATCGGGCGTAGGAGTCGGTGATGATGTAGTATATGTCGGGATAGTCCTTGCCCATTGCCGCCGCGTCCCGCGTGGGCACGCTTTCGTTGCGCGGCGGACGGTGCATGAATGCCTGCATACCGGTTGCCAGGTTGACGATCACGATCGCGGCCGCGACGGAATTCAGGAGGACCGTGGTCCCGGACCGCGAACCTCGCGCCGCAGGCCGCGAGCGCCGGGCCGCCAGCCAGGTCCCGGCGACCATCAGGAGCACCCAGAACACGAGCAGGTCGGTCCAAGCCGGGGAAAACGGGCCGAATGCCCCGGCGATGTGCCCGTACGAGAAGAAGAGCATGAGGAAGAGCGAAACGACCATCGCCGCCCGTGTCGCGCTGCGCAACAAGAGCCCCAGGATTGTCCACAGGACTGCGGTCATGGCCAAGGCCAGCGCAATCGGCAGCAGCAGCTCGCCGGGATCGATCGGGTCCGTCGTGCTGTTGTGGACGAACACGAAGAGGATCGGAGCGACGGCAAACAGTACCGGGTGAAACGGCAGCGCGCGGGAGGACGCCGGCGTTTGACGGTCAGTGCCCGCTGGCGTCGTCGTCGCCTTTGCGACGGAACAGGCCCCTGACCGATGCTACGACCCGGCGCCAGAGCACACCCAGCGCAAACAGCCCACCGAGCACTGTGCCGATAAGGATTTGCACGACGTAGCTGTCCGTACCCGGATCCAGATACGCATGGGCGATCGAGGGCAGCAGCAACAGCGGCAATGCAAGCAAGAGCAGAGCCCGGGCCGGGCGACCGCGGGGATTTGGAGGAAACAATGTCTATGCCGCTTCTGTCAAGGCCGTTGGGCATTCGGCGACCATCGCCGAGATAGTAGCAGTACGTGGTGTGCTGTCAAGGTGGCGTGTGTGCCCTAGAACCGACATAGAACTACCTGTCACCCCGAGCGAACGAAGTGAGTCGAGGGGTCTCTCAGGCGAGATTGCTGAGCCATCGGATGGCACCTGCGAGGACGCAGAGCGACTCCGGCGAGGACGCCTCCGCTCGGAATGACTACACCCATCGGGTGAGAGTCGCCATCCTGTCCGGCTAGGCGTACTCGTACGCATTTGCGGCCCAATGTCGGATTCAGGGGTCTGTCTGAAATCTGACAGACACCCGCCGGGGACGCCAGGATACGGTGGGGAAGGGAGAAACGGCGAATTGGGTAGTGGAGGCTCGTGGTGCTGCGCGCACCGGTCTCGGTATGCTGGTGTCCCGGTGGTTCCGTCCTGAGTTCCGGGCTTCAGGAGTTCCTCGCCCTGACGGCGAGGTCGGCCTGCGCAGGCCCGTGGCATTCGGCATCCGGGCATGACCGGATGCCGGCGAGGGCGGGCTTTGAACTGCCGGAACGCCTGTGCGTGGGCGTCACACCTGCAGCGGTCACGCTCTACGCCGTCGCCTCGGAGCGTTCTTCGGCCAGCGCCTCAACCTGCTTCTTCGCCATTCCGGCCCGCACGCACTCCGCGACAAACCTCTCCCTGCCCAGCACCTTGCGGCACTCGCGCAGACCCCACAAACATTGTTTCTTTCTTCTCCCTCTTGTTTCTGTGGCGTCCACGCCGGTTTCCGGGTCCCGGGGACTCCGGGGAAACACCACCTAACCCTGCCGGGCCGACGCGCCGTCTTCTCCCCGGTGTTCGGCTCGCCGCGGACCGCGGCCAGGCTAGTCAGTTAGCGGCGAGCAGTCGGCCCGCGCTGAGCGCGCGAACCCCAAGACCCCAAGACCGATTGTCGGTTGGCGGCGGTTCATCGAGAGAGTATCGAGCGTCGATTGGCCCGGACTTTCGCGCTTTCGTGTTGTCGCGGCTGGCTCCACGATTCGGCTTACTGCTTACCCGTTCGCCTTCCGTCGCACCCGGTGGTTCATTCTCATCCGCAGCTCGTCATAGTACGTCCTTACCATCCGGTGCATCACCTTAGGGTCCAACCCGCGCGCCCTTCCGTGGTGGAATTCAGCTCCAATGGGGCCGGTATTTCCATCCGGAATCCGGTGACGCCGATCGTGCTGGATGCGACGCGGCATCGCCGCCAGCCTCCGCCGACGCTTGGGTCAGCGTCGCTCAGCGGATCTGCGGGAGTACCAGTCTGCTGCGGCCGAAGCGGTCCGTCAGTTCGGCCTTCGCCGGCACGTGGCCGGCAGCCGTCAGCTCAGGCTGCTCGATATCCGGCCGGGACGGTGCCTGGCAGTAGCAGCGACTAATCGAATTAGTGCTTTCGGGATCGCTTGTCTGTGGGCATACTCAAGACGCGCGCCCACTCGGGCCTGGCTTGCGGAGAGATTCTCCGAATAGGTTCCTAGCTCGCGCGGGCTCGGCGCATGCCGCGCAGACCCAGCACGCTCACGAGCATACCTCCGGCGAAGAGCAGCAAGTCGACCGGATCCATGCCGCCGTGCAGCACGCCGATAAGCCCGACCACGGCTGCCGCCACCCCGGCCACACAGGCAAGGATGCCTAGTGTCTTCCAGCGCTTCGGCGACGCGGCGGCCGGCGCGGTTACTGGTGCCTTCTCATTCTGTGTCACAGGACCTCCTTTTGCGCGTTCGATGGACTGCGGAGCCTGAGCGACACTCTCAATGTAGCGCTCAACATAATAGAATACCTGCCCGACCGGTGCTGTCAAGGAGACGCAGGCGAAAGTCGTGGTCGCCACCGTCCATCGGCGCGAGCGCGGCGTTGATACCGGCGGAAGCCTGGGTTCCCAACAAGGAACCGCATCTCATCGGCGTTTGGTGTTTGACGTATTGGTGCTTGTTTGTGACTTGGGATTTACCGCATCGGTGGCCCACCCCATGTCCTGATCGCACGTCAAAGCTTCAGGCCCGAGCGGGAGGTGGCTCGAGTGCCTCGTCGTCCGGGTTGTCCTCGATGAGCAGGATGGGTCTTTCTTGATGCTCAGCCATTGGTCATGCCTCCCTGGTTGCCGTCGCAAACGTGAAATAGAACGTAGCGCCCTGCTCGACCGCACCCTCAATCCATCCCCGTCCGCCGTGCCGGAGCACGATGCGCTGAACCGTGGCGAGCCCGATGCCCGTGCCGGCGAAATCAGCGGCCGCATGGAGCCGCTGAAACGGCTTGGACAGGCTGCCAACGTGGGTCATGTCGAAGCCCGCACCATCGTCCCGGACGAACCACACCGGTTCGTCGTCGCGCACGGTCTCGCCGACTTCGATGCGTGCGGTCGGGTGCTTGCCGGTGAACTTCCAGGCGTTGCCCAGCAGGTTGCGCAGCACCATCGCGGCCAGCACCGGGTCGGCCTGCGCGGTCATGCCGTCCGGAATCACAAGTTCGACCTGCCTTGCCGGGTCGGCCTCGCGCAGCTCTGCGGCAATCTTCCGCGCCAGCTCGCTTAAGTTGACCGGCTTGCGCTCCAGTGGCAGGCGGGAAGTGCGAGCAAGGGCAAGCAGATCGTCAATCAGCTCCGCCATGCTGCGGGACGCGGCGCGCATCCGGTCGAGGAAGTCGAGCCCGACCGTGTCGAGCTGGGCCGCGCAGTCCTCCTGCAACGCCTGTGCGAAGCCGTTAATCGCCCGCAGCGGCGCGCGCAGGTCGTGCGACACGGAATACGAAAAGGCCTCCAACTCGTTGTTGGCCAGTTCCAGCTCCCCGGTCCGCGCGTGCACGAGTTCTTCGAGGTGGTCGCGGTACTTCACCAGTTCCGCCTCGGCCCGCTTGCGCTCGGTGATGTCCGCCTCCAGCGCTGCGGTTCTCTCTCGGACTTTCTCTTCCAGCCTGTCGTTCAGCGTTCGGAGTTCTTCCTCTGCCTCGCGCAGTTCGGCGTTCTGGTGGACCGCCGCCTCATACGTGGAAAGGAGCATGGTGAGCATCTGCTGCTCGTCCGCGGCGATGATATGCGTTTTCCCGTCAATCCTGATCTTCACGCTGATGCGTGGGCGCTCGCCCTTGCCTTGTGGCTGGTTGGCCAGGACCTGCTGGATGTTCGTGATGAGGTACTGCTTGCTGTACGGTTTGGTGATGAAGCTGTCCGCCCCGCAGGCGAGTCACTCCAGCACGTCTTCGGACGAGGCGAGGGACGTCAGCAGAATTACCGGAATGTCTCGGGTGCGCTCGTCCGCCCTGATTCGACGGCAGAGCTCGTAGCCGTTCATTTCCGGCATGATGACATCGCTGATGATTGCTGAGGGCGCGCGTTCGCCAAGGAGCGAGAGCGCCTGCGCGCCGGTGCTCGCCACGGCCACGCGATAACCGGATTGTTCGAGCAGGTAGCGCAGAAGTTCGGCCTGAGTCGGGCTGTCCTCGACCGCGAGGATTTCCAGCCGTTCGTCGCCGGGACCGCTGCTCACGCTCATGGCCGGTCTCCGTTCCGTTTCCTGGCCAGGGTGGCCAGCAGGGCGGCGATGCCCTCCGGGGGCAGCACATAGGCCGCCGCGCCGAGCTTCACGGCCTCGCCCGGCATTCCAAACACGACCGAACTCGCCTCGTCCTGAGCGATGGTAATCGCGCCCCGGTCTTTCATCATCTTCAGCTCCTTCGCGCCGTCCGTTCCCATGCCGGTCAGCAGCACGCCCGCCGCGTCCGGCCCCAGCACCTGCGCGACGGATCGAAACAAGTGAGCGACCGCGGGCCTCAGACCGTTCTCCGGGGGAAGGTCGCTCAGCATGATGCGCGCGTCGCTGTCCAGTCCCAGGTGCAGACCGTCCGGGGGAGTGTAGCCGTGGCCGGGCAGGGGGACCTCGCCCGGCGACGCGATGTGCACCGGGAAAGATGACGCACCGGATAACCACTCGGCAAAACCGCGAATGAACCCCGCTGCCATGTGCTGGACGATGAGGAGCGGGACCGGCAAGTCCCGCGGCAACCTGGAGAGAATTCTCTGCAGCACCGGGGGACCGCCGGTGGACGCGCCGATGGCGATAGCCCGGATTATCGCACCCGGCGCTGCCGTGCCCGGCGTCGGAAAATGCGCGGCTTCGCGCGCGGCGCGCGGGATGCGTCTCACGACCTTGATTTCGGACATCAGCTTGACGGTCTGAATCAACTCCCGGGAGCCGGCCTCGAACTCAGCATGGTTCAAGCCCGGCGGGCGTCGAACCACGGCCAGCGCCCCTCGCTCAAGCGCGAGGAATGTGCCGGCAACCTCATTGGCCCCGGTGCTGCCGCTGACGATGACAATCGGCGTCGGTACGGTCTCCATTATCCGGCGCGTCGCCTCGTAACCGTCCATTATCGGCATGTGGATGTCCATCGTAATGACGTCGGGACGTTCTTTCCTCGCTACCTCCACGGCTTCCACACCGTTTCGGGCGAAGCCGACGACCTGGATGGCCGGGTCGGACGAGAGGACATAGGCCAGGAACTCCCGCGCCACCGGCGAATCCTCGACGATGAGAACTCGGATTGGCGGTCGTTTCCTCGAAGCGTCCATTCGCCCCTAGATGAGCCGCCGAATCACTTCCAGCAGATTGCTGCGGTCGAAGCTGCTCTTGACGATGTAGGCGTTGGCGCCGACGTCGACTCCGCGCTCGCGGTCCTCGCGCGACTCGAGCGCGGTTACCAGCACGACCGGCAAACCGCTGAGTCTCTTGTCGCCGCGGATTTTCTCGGTGAGCTCGAAGCCGCTCATCCGTGGCATGTCCACGTCCGATACGACCAGGTCGAAGTTCCCGTCGCGGACCTGCGCGAAGGCGTCGGCGCCGTCCACCGCGGTCGCCACCCGGTAGCCGGCGGTTTCCAGGATGCTCCTGAGCAGCGTGCGTGCCGTAATCGAATCTTCCGCCACCAGGAGGCGCCGTCCGGTCGCCGGCGTTTCCTCCGCCGCTCGAGCCGGCGCGGCGGAGCGCAGCGCCGATTTCATCAGGTCGGGAACGTTGAGCACGGGGGCAAGCCGGCCGCTGCCCAGGACGGTGGTGCCGGCAAAGTTGCGCACGCGCCGCAGTTGCGGGCCGAAAGTCTTGACCATGACTTGCCGTTCGTCGATGATTCCGTCTACCCGGAATGCGGTGCGCTGGTTGGCGAATGACAGGATTGCGACGGCGAGATAGTCGGCAGGGCCGGCGGACAGGACCCGGGCCGCCCGGCTCCGGCGGGACGGCAAACCCAGCGCGTCGCCCAGCTTGACCAGGGGGAGGACTCGTCCTTCCACTTCGATCGTCTCCCGGTTCTCGACGGTCTTGATTGCCTCCGGCTTCACTCGAATGACCCGCTCGACGTTGAGCGTGGGCAGGACGAATGTCTGTTCCTCCTCCCGCACTAGCACGCCCCGGAATGTCGCGAGCGTCATCGGCAGGAGCAGGCGGAACGTCGTGCCTACGTCCGTCCGGGTCTCGACCGACACGACTCCGCCCAGCTTCTCGGCCTTCTCCCGCACAATCGCGAGGCCGAGACCGCGCCCGGACAGGTCCGTGATTATCGAACTGGTCGAGACTCCGGACTGGAAGATGAGCGACACGGTCGCCTGCTCGTCGAGCGACTCAGCCGCCTCGCGCGGCAGGACTCCCGCCTTGACGGCGGCTGCCCGAACCCGGTCCGGGTCAATCCCCTCACCGTCGTCGGAGACGATGATTTCCACCCGCCGGTCATCCTTTGCATTGAAGGAGACCGTGATCGTTCCGCCCGGCGATTTGCCCCGGCCCGCGCGCTCTGCCGGCTTGCCGATGCCGTGGTCCACGCAATTCCTCAACAGGTGCACAAACGGGTCCTTGAGTTCCTCCAGGATCCGTTTGTCAATTTCCATATCGGTGCCGCGCATGACCAATTCCACTTCTTTGCCCCGGTCGCGGGCCAGGTCGCGGACGATCCGGGGAAAAGCCTCCACGAGGGTCGCGACCGGGAGCATGGCGGCGCCCCTCATCGCTTCCAGGTGGTCGTCCACCATCCGCCTGGTCGCGCGCTGGTCGCGATCCAGCGCCTGCGCTACTGCCGCCACCCGGCTTTCGAGCGCGTTCGAATGTGCCTCGTTCCACGCCTGCCACTCGTTCGCCTGCGGCGTACCGGCCTCGAACAGGCGTTCCTTCCACTGTGTGGATTCCGCCTTCCAGGACGCCAGCGCACGGCTGATTTCCTGCAGGTCGACGAGCCGCTCGCCGGCGGCCGCCTTGACCGAGACCATCTCCTCCGCCTGCATGAGCAGAGAGTCCAGACGGGCGACGGGTATCCTCACCGTGCCCGCGGGGAGCGGCTGCGTGTCGGCCGGAGGACGCGGAGCAGCCGGCTCTTGGGCGGGCGGAAAGGTCGCGGGCGCCGCACTGCCGGGCAACGGGCTGACCGCCGGCGCTGGTTCCGCCGGCGCGACCGGCGCGGGGCCGGCGGACGCTTGCCCCAGTTGCCGGATCAATTCCCGGTCGCTCTCCCTGTCTTCCGGCGCGCACTCTGCGTCCGTGGACGAAACGAGTCGCGTGACCGCGTCCGTCGCCCGGTGCAGCAGGTCGCACAACGTCGGCGTCAGCGCGACCGACCGGCGCTTCAGCGCGGAAAAGACGCCCTCCATCGGCTGGCAGACCGACTCGATATCCTTGAGGTTCACCGAGCGCGCGGCCCCCTTGAGGCTGTGCGCCTCGCGGAAGACGGTCTCGACCAGCACCGCGGCTCGCTCCGGCACGGGTTCCTTCTACAGTTCGATGAGACCGGCGTCGATTGCGCGGACGTGCTCCTCGGCCTCGGTCCGGAACGTCGCCTTGAGACGCGTGAGGAATTCGCTGTTTTCCGCTTCCGTCGTTCGCATCGCCCGCTATACCCGGTATTGCCCCGCCAGCAGCTTCAGCCTCGCTCCCAACTGCTGCAGATTCTGCGCCGCGGTTTCCGCCTGCCGCGTGCTCACCGCGGTCTGGGCCCCGGCCTGGTTGATGTTCACCATGGCTGTCCCGATCTGGTCCATCCCCACGGTCTGCTGCTGGCTCGACGCCACAATCTGCGCTGCGACCTGCGCCGCCTCCGCGCTGCTCTCGGCCAGGACGCGAATCGCCTCACCGGCCAGCGCCGACTGCTTCACGCCCGCCTCCACCGCCTTGTTTCCCTGTTCGGTCGCAATCACCGCGGCGCTGGTCGCCTTCTGCACATCACTCAGGACGGTGCGGACCTGCGCCGTGGCCTGTTTCGACTGCTCGGCCAGGCTCCGAATCTCCTGCGCGACGACCGCGAACCCCTTGCCCTGTTCGCCGGCCCGGGCAGCTTCGATGGCCGCGTTGACCGCAAGCAGGTTGGACTGGTCGGCAAGGTCGGTGACCGCGGCCGTGATGCCGCCAATCAACTGGCTCTGCTCGCTCAGGCGGGTGATGGTCTGGGCGACGGCTCCCATCTGGGCCTTGATGTTGAGCATGCCGGCCCCGGTTTCCTCGACCGCTTTCTGACCGGACTGAGAGACCTCGGCGATGCGTCGTGCGTTGTCGGCGACGTTCTTCGCCTTGTCCGAGGAGAGCCGCGCCGCCTGCCGGACTTCTTCGACCGTCGTTGAGGTTTCGCTGATGGCGGCGGCCGCTTCCGCGGTGCCGGAGGCAACCTGGGTGGTGCCGGCCAGAATCTCGCTCGCGGACGAGCCGAGTTGCGCGACTCCTTCAGTGAGGTCCGTCGTCATGCGGCGCAAACCCTCGACCATCCGGCCGAAGGACTGCATCATCACTCCCAGTTCATCCGACCGCTTGGCCGGGGATACGCCGGTCGACAGGTCGCCGGAGGCAATCCGCGAGGCAACCTGGGAAAGCTCATTGATCGGGCCGGCGATGCTGCGCGTGAGGAAGACGCCGATGACCACAGCCAGAATCAAGGCCAGGGCGCTCAATAGCACCATCGCCACCGCCGCGCCGGTGAATGTTTTGTTACCCCGTGCGTTCAGTTCCTCTGCAAGTGCGACGTTGATGTCGCGGAGTTTGTTCAGGCTCGCCGAGGTCGCCAGGCGCGACTTGGTAAACTTGCCGCTCGTCTCCACCATTGCCAGCGCCGCTTCCGCGCGGCCGGCTCTGGCCTCGGCGAGGACCTCCGCCACCACTTCACGGTAGGTCGCCCACGCCGCTATGAAGTTGGGGATTTCGTCCTTCTCTTTCTGGTCGAGGAGCGTGTTAGTGAATTCCCCCCAGTACTGGTTCGCACTGTCAATCATCGCGCCGATTGCCTGTTCTAATGAATCGCGTTCGTCCGGCAGCATGATGAACTTGTACACATCGCCGCGTATCCAGAGGAAATCTGCTTCGACTTGGTCCAAATGCTGCATTGGCAGCAGATGGTCCTTGTATACACTGGTTGTGCCGTCGTTGATTTTCTTCATGTTAAGGAAACCCAGCACGGCGATGCCCACGAGCAGGGCAACGGTGATAAGAGAGCCGCCGAGCAGCTTCGTCCGAATCTTCATGTCGTTCAACACGTTCATTCCTTTCTCTTCCTCCAGCGATGGATTTCCCGGCGCTCAGTCAAGTTGACCGCGCCCTAGACGGTTTCGTGGTACGCGATGATCTGCTCATCGCCCAGTATCCTTTCCGCATCCAGGATGATTACGCGCTCGGCGGTGACTCCCCGCAGATACTCCGCGCCGGTACCGGTCACGGTGGGAAGCGGCGGCTGGATTGCCGTCCGCGAAATCGAATGTGTGCCGAGAATGGCGTCCGCCAGAATCCCGAACTCCATCCGGTCGTTGCGGATGATGATGACCTTGTTGAGCTCACCCAGACCCCGGTCGGGCTGGTTGAGCAGCTTCCTGAGGTCGACGACCGAGAGAATCTGCCCGCGTATGTTGACGATGCCAAGGACGAAGGCCGGCGTTCCGGGCAGCGGGGTGAAGTCCTTCAGCGGATAGACTTCGCGGACGAACGCGGTCTCAATTGCGCATGTTTCGGACCCCAGGCGGAATTCGAGGACGTCGAGCGACTCTCGCGCCGTGCCGGCTTGCTCCGGCACCCGCGCCAGGGCGCTGGCGCGCTCCCGGAGGATGGTGCGCGGATCCGCCTGTGATGGAGGACCGGAGACCGGAGACCGAAGACCGATTCCGCTGTCAGTCTTCCGTCCTCCGTCTTCCGTCCCCGGTCTTCCGTCCCCGGTTCCTTCCTCACGGCCGCGCGAAACCTGTTCTGCACTCACGCCAGTCTTCCTATCTGAAGGGTGGCATTGACGATTTCGCGAAACCGCCCGGCGGTCAGACCCTCGGATTCAGCCAGGATGTCCTCTTCCCGGCGCCCGGTCAGCAGCGCCAGGACGTTCTCGAAGTTCCGTCTCCCGGTCCGGACGTCGCCTTGGCGCAATGCCAGGTTACCCAGGGCGAAATGCGCCAGCACGAAGTCCGGATCGAGATAAAGGGCGCGTCTGAGCGAGGCAATCGCCTCGGCTTCCCGGTTCAGTTCCTGGAGGATGGTTGCGTGGAGATAGTGGAGCCCGGCATCGAGTTTGCAGGTGGTAAGGGTCTTCGCGCACAATGCCAGTGCGTCGGCCAGGCGGCCCTGGTTCGCCAGCGCGCGGACCGACAGCGCGACGGCGTTCGGCCCTTCCGCCTCCGGCTCTTTTCGTTCAGCGCAGGCGACGGGCGGAGTCGTCAAGTCGGGAGTCGGGATTCGGGTCGGTCCCCGGTTCCCGGTCGCCGGTCTCCGGTCCCCGGCTGCGGAGTGAAAGCCGTTTCGGACGGAAACGTCGGGTCGGGCGAAGGGACTGCCGGTTTCTTCCGATAGACAATCGCATCCGGGAAACGAACGCACGCGAATTGCGGAAAGAGCTGTTCGGAAAGCTCGCACGAGGAGACGACCAGCCACCCGCCGTCAATCAGTGAGCAGTGCAGGTTCTGTCCGACCTGCCGGGCGCGTTCGGGCGCAAAGTACATCAGCACGTTCCGGCAGAAAACGACGTCCATGGCGTTGGTGTTGTTCATCGGCGACGGGTAGTTGTCTTCCGCGAGGTTCAGGTAGGCGAATTCAACCATCTGCCGGACCTCCGGGAGAATCCGGCGTTTTCCGTCCCCGGTCGGGCTGAAGTATCCTTCTTTGAGCCACGGCGGCGCGTTGCGGAACGACCATTCACCGTAGATGCCGGCCGCCGCCCGCCGCAGTATCCCGGGATTGATGTCGGTCGCGAGGATAGTGACCTGCCAGTCCGCCAGGGCGGGAAGCGCCCGGCGGAGGGCAATCGCAATCGAGTACGGCTCCTCTCCGGTCGAGCAGCCCGCGCTCCAGATTCTCAGCCGCCGGTCGTTCCCCTCCCGCGAGCGGATGAGTTCCGGCAGAATCTGTTCCCCGAGAGCCTCGAAGACCTTTGGCTCGCGCCAGAAGTAGGTTTCGTTGGTGGTGAGATGACTCGCCAGGATTTCAGTCTGCTCTCGGGTCATGGGTGACGCTGCCAGCCAATCAACGAACGCTTCGGTATCGTCAAAGCCGAACTCCGTGGCGGTCGGACCCACGCGGCGCTCCAGTTCGTCCCGGCGTGCTTCGGGAAAATTCAGCGCCGTTCGGGCGGCGATGACCTCTGCCAGCCGGGACGTGAGGTCCTGGGGAGACGTGTGGTTCATTCGGCCCTTTCGGGCAGCGCCGCATCCAACTGTTGTTCTTCGTCAAGCGAGAGGAACCGGTCAAGATTGTTAATCAGGATCAAGCCGTCCGGGGTCCGGGCTACACCTTGAATGTGCTCCAAAAAGGGAAACTCCCGCACCGCGCTCTCCATTTCCTGGCTGGCGGCTTCGTGAACTCCGGCCACGGAATCGGCGATCAATGCGACGCGTCGTCGAGACGTCCGCGCAAGGATGAACCGGTCGTCCTCGTCCACGGGCCGGGAGGGCAGCCGGAATCGCTTGCGGACGTCGACCACGGGTATGACCTGCCCCTGCGCGTCAATCACGCCGAGGACGACCTCCGGGGCTTTCGGCAGAGGCGTGATTTCCACGGCGCGGATGACGCGCTCGACTGCCGAAAGCGGCAAGGCGTACCGCTGTTCGTCGAGCGTGAACACGACAATCTGGTTCGTGGCCGATTGTTCTGGTTGCTCCGGGGTCTGCATCTTCTTTGCTTACCTTAGCCTTGCTGGCAGCGCTAAAGACTGCGTTCGGTCGGGCCTGCTGCTCATGGGCATGGGCGCGCGCGTCCGCCCGGGCTCGGACTCGGGCGGGGCGCGGTGCCGTCTGTTTCGTTCATGTCGGCCGTTACTTCAAGACGACATGAGGATAACATCCCCTGCAACCGTGTCAAAAGTTGCCGGATTGAGCCAGCGCGCCGAGCTTTGGAGTGCGGGAGCCCGTTCGACTTCGCTCAGGGCAGGTTCGCTCCCGCCTTTCCCTGTCCGGTCTCCCGAAAAGCGGCAGCTCGCGCTGCCGCACTCCAAAGAAGCTTCGCTTCGGGGTTGTCAGACGGTAGGAAGGGTTTCTCAGCCCCGATGTCTGAGCTTTCGCCGAATCGGGACAGGGATGTCCCTCCTACGGTGTCGGGGTCGGTTCTGTAGGAGGGGCTTCCCAGCCCCGATTTCCTCCGCCGCTGCTATTCGAGTTTGCACTTGCTGCGCCACCACCGGTATTCAGAGGGGTCTTCTACCAACCCCGCCCGTACCGGATTGAACCAGCAGTACTTGATGATGTCGGCGAGACTCTCGGCCCGCCGGATTGCATGGTCGTAGTACCCCTCCTGCCACACGGGCCCGGACAACTCCGTGCGCTTGCCGATTCTCCGACCGGTGAACTGTTTGAACGACTTCACGACCGCGGACAGTTCGCGCGTCTCCGATAGTTCGAACACCAGATGGACATGGTCGGGCATGACAACCGCGAAGTGCAGGTCGAGCAGTCCGTGAGCGGCGAGCCAATCGAGGCAGTCAAAGACCACCCGGGCGTTGTCAGCATCGTCGAACAGCCGACGCTTTCCCTCGCAGCAGGATGTGACGAAGTAGAACGTTCCCGGTAGGGAAACCCGGCCCTTCCTGAGTTGTTGCTTACCGCGCTCGGGTTTCACGGAATCGGGACAAGGATGTCCCTCCTACCGAGGAGGAAGAAGCGGATTCGGGACAGGGATGTCCCTCCTACGGAAAGCGCGCGCTTCGGCATCTATGTGCGGGCGGGCGGCGGTTCGTTCAGGAGCGACCAGTAGAGGCCGAGTTGCTGGACGGCCTCCCCGAACTGCTCGAACTCGACCGGCTTGCGCACGTAGCTGTTCGCTCCGAGTTCGTAGCTGCGCACGATGTCCGCTTCCTGATTGGAGGACGTAAGAATCACTACCGGCATCAGCCGGGTCCGTTCGTCGGCTCGAATCCGCTCCAGCACGGTAAGCCCGTCAACTTTAGGTAGCTTCAAATCAAGCATGGTCACCGCCGGGAAATCGGCCGGGTTCCGTCCTTCATACTTGCCGGTGCCGAAGACGTATTCGAGCGCCTCGGCGCCGTCGCGGCAGACCACTATGGGGTTGGCGATATTGCGCTTGCGCAATGCGCGGACCGCGAGTGCTTCGTCGTCCGGGTTGTCCTCGATGAACAGGATAGGTCTTTCTCGATGCTCAGCCATTGGTCATGCCTCCCTGGTTGCCGTCTGAAACGTGAAATAGAACGTAGCGCCCTTCTCGACCGCGCCCTCAATCCATCCCCGCCCGCCGTGCCGGAGCACGAGGCGCTGAACCGTGACGAGCCCGATGCCCGTGCCGGGGAAATCGGCCGGCCCGTGGAGCCGCTGAAACGGCTTGGACAGGTTGCCGACGTAGGCCATATCGAAGCCCGCGCCGTCGTCCCGGACGAACCACACCGGTTCGCCGTCGCGCACGGTCTCGCCGACTTCGATGCGCGCGGTCGGGTGCTTACCGGTGAACTTCCAGGCGTTGCTGAGCAGGTTGCGCAGCACCATTTCGGCGAGCACCGGGTCGGCCTGTGCCGTCATGCTGTCCGGAATGACAAGTTCGACCTTCCTTGCCGGCTCGGCACTGTGCAGCTCTCCGGCGATCGTGCGCGCCAGCTCGCTCAAATTGACCGGCTTGCGCTCCAGCGGCAGGCGGGAAGAGCGAGCAAGGGTAAGCAGGTTGTCAATCAGCTCCGCCATGCTGCGGGACGCGGCGCGCACCCGGTCGAGGTAGTCGAGCCCGACCGGGTCGAGCTGGGCCGAGCAATCTTCCTGCAACGCCTGTGCGAAGCCGTTAATCGCCCGCAGCGGCGCGCGCAGGTCGTGCGATACGGAATACGAGAAGGTCTCCAGTTCCTTGTTGGACTGTTCCAGCTCCCCGGTCCGCGCGTGCACGAGTTCTTCGAGGTGGTCGCGGTACTTCACCAGTTCCGCCTCGGCATGCTTGCGCTCGGTGATGTCGCTGAACACGATGAGGATGCATTTCTTGTCGCCCAGCATGATCGCGCCCGGGCTCGTGTCGGCGGGAAACAGGCTCCCATCCTTGCGCTTGAACCGAACGTCGCCGCGCTTGCCCGTCTCGCCCTTCATGAAAACCCCGATTTGCTCGAATACGAAATGAAGGTCTTCCTCGGGATGAATGTCGGCGATGCTCAGGTTCGCGAACTCCTCGGCCGAGTAGCCGAGCATCCGCAGGCAGGAACCATTGGCCAGCACGAACTTCCGGCTGTCCTGGTCGACCAGGAACATTCCTTCGCTGGCGTTGTCGAAAATGGCCCGGAACTTCAACTCGGATTCCCTCAGTTCCGTCTCGGTCCGCTTCCGCTCGGTGATGTCGCGAACTACGCTCAGTATCAACTCGCGGCCCCCGACTTTCAGCATTCGGGCGTGGACCTCCACGGGTATGACCGATCGGTCCCGGCGGAACTGGGCGCTCTCAAACGTCGCCGCGCCGGTCCTCAGCATCTCCGCGATTCGTGGTTCGATGCGTGCAGCGTACTCCGGCACGTCGAGGTCGTGAAGGTTCAGGGCCAGGAATTCTTCCTTCGTGTAGCCCCTCGTCCTGTAGCTGCTTTCGTTCGCGTAAAGGAACCTGCCGGCAGGGTCGTGGAGGAAGATGGAGTCAGTGCCGGCGTCAAGAAGCTCCGCCTTGAGCTTGACGTCCTCCTCGGCCCGCTTACGTTGCACGACTCCGGCCAGCACGTTGGCAACGACGCCCAGCAACTCCTCGGTTTCCTTGTTCCTCCTACCGCCGGCTGCAAAGTAGAGGTTGAGCACGCCGAGTACCCGCTGGTCAGCGGAGAGCATCGGCACGCAATAGTGGCCATGGTCATGGATGCCATCGTACTGGTTCTCGTGCGAGTCGTCCACGTGGTCGGCAAACACGAGCTGGCGGGTGCTTGCCGCCCGACCGCACAGGCACCGACCGAACGGGACCCGGTCACACATAACCAGCAGCGAATTGGCCAGCCCTCGCTGAGCCTTCACAACCAGAACCTCCGGGTCGTCCTCCACCAGGTGAATTGAGCCGCGCAAGTCCAGCACAAGCCACGGGATTGCGGTGATGATGCCGAGCGATTTCTCAAGAATCGAGTCAAGCGGCAGGTCTTCGAGCGAGACGCGGAGCATCTCGTTGATGGCAGCCTGAAGCTCCGCGTGCCGCCTCGCCTCTCCCTCGGCTCGCCCACGCTCGGTGGTGTCGCGGAAAACACCCATCAGTAAGTTTCTACCGCCCAGCGTTATCGCCGCGGCGCTGACATCCGCGTGGAAGACGCTGCCGTCTTTGCGTTTCACCGGGATGTCAGGGGCAAGCGAGATCTCTCCTGCTACCATCCTGTCGAACGACTCTTTGACGTGGGCCAGCGAGTCCGACGGGTGGATGTCGGGCATAGACAACCGTAGAAC
>JAPLUO010000417.1 GCA_026397595.1 Caldifarciminota bacterium | reverse complement strand
CAGCATGAAGTCAAGGCGCGGTTCCGGGCCGAGTTCATCAACCGGGTAGACGAGCAGATTGTCTTTCGGCCGCTGAGTGAGGAGGACGCGAGAAGAATCCTGCGGCCGATGCTGGACGCGATTTCGGAGGAACTGCGAGGAGAAGAGGGAGGAATGAGGAGAGAGGAATGAGGATCGAAGTCGGCATTTCTTCCATCTTCCATCCTCCGTCCTCGTCCAAGCCCCTCTGAGCGGGCTGATTCTGAGCGGAAGGCTGAAGGAACACGATTCCTGGCAGGTGGTACGCGGCGAACAGGGACTTGTGGTTGTGCCGCTCATCCGGAAGACGGGATAGAGACAAACCGAGTTCCGACTGGCCGGGAAGGCCCTGGTGACGCGGTAAGCGATTCCTGACGCGCGCGGGCTTCTCCCCTGCCGTCAGCGCAAGCGGTTGACCGTGCACCGTACACCGTGAACCGTAGACCGCAGGCCGGCTCACTCCGTCCGCCGCTTGACTTTAGGACGCGCGTGTCTACGATGTCTGCGGAGCAATGATGAACATCAAAGAGTTCTCTCGGCACGTGGCGGCGTTCTTGCAGCGGAACCGTGTGCTGCTGGCGCTGCTGGCGCTTGTGCTGTTCTCCGCCTGACCCGGCAACTGACGCCCGCAGTTCGCGGGCAGCATTGAAAGACGCGGGGGCAGGCCACATCGTGCCGGCCCGGCGAGCAGAGCGCCGGAGGCGCGAGTCAGATGTAGTCGGGCGCTCGGAGGAGATTCCTCGCCTCGTCGGACTCCGCTCGGAATGACATCGCTCCTAACGTCCCTGTCCCCTCTTCGCCATTTCCCCTTTCCCCTTCGCATCTTGACGGTCTCGGTTCTTGGGCCTCCACCCGCATCTACCAGCGGCTTGTCAACCAAGGCCAGACGCCGAAAATCCATGACGGGTTGAAACTACTTCAGCCGCTTGTCGTCGCTATAGAACTGAAACCGCCATTCGGCGGTATACGGATGGAGCCAGCCGCAGTTCTGCAGAACCCAGAACAGCCCCTCTTCTACGCGCAGCCGGGGCCGGGTGACGAGCGTAACCAAGACGCTGTCTGGGTACTTGACTTCCATTTCGTGCCGGACGTCAATCAGCCAGCGTCCACCTCGCCGCTCGGCCTTCGCCGTGAGCAGGGTCTGGTTCAGGGCCAGCGCGTAGCGCGCCTCGGGCTCGGTCAACCGGTAGTCCTTCTGGCTCCAGTCGATTCTAACCGGCCCATAGCTACGGGAAAACGCGCTGTCGTCTAGCTGAAGGCTGTCCACGAACTCGCCGAGCCGCTCTCTCACTTTGCGCGAGCCCAGACCGAAAATGCAGACAGGTCATGCCGGTTCTTCCGGCTGAGCGCCTCGACCTGCCGGTCCACTTCGCCAATCATGAACGGCGATAGCGCCAGCGTTGCCGGAATCAGGACGAACGATACGGCGAACTTGAGCACCTGGATTGCCCTGAAACGGTTGAACAGCGGGAAGAGAATCCATGCCGCGGTGAATGCAGCTATCGATAAGGTGGGCACGTTGAACACCAGTCCCCGACCGGCCAGCAGAAGACACGGAATCGCGAGGATAAAGAGGATGATACCGGCGGCGGTGCCGGCCACGCGCCGCATCAGACGCCCGGCCGTCCGGCCCGCGGCTGGCCTGGCGTCTTCCGGTGCTGCTTCACGACTCACTGCCGGCAGGACGGAGTTCAGACCGGTGGCTCATGGATACGGCAATTGCCGCGCCACCCGCTTCGCCCGGTTCAACTGGTCCTGGTACCCTTCGCCGCTCAATGCTTTCTCAGCCGCACCCTC
>JAPLUO010000406.1 GCA_026397595.1 Caldifarciminota bacterium | reverse complement strand
GGAACCCGTCTGGGGTTATACCAGACGGCAAGGAACGCACAACCGCTTCTTCCCCAGCGTTGCGGAACTCATTGGTTCGATCAAGATCGTGTTCCACCATATCCAACACCACCCAGACGACATCCTAAGTTACGTCAGACTAGCCGCCTGATTGTCATAAATTATGCCGTTAGCTATAGCACGGTTGCCGCCACGATGGCCCCGACGAGCAACCAGAACAACCCCATCTCCCACGACTGACGGACTACCTGACCTTTCATTTGCCCCCGCTAGTAAGTCTTACCCTTGCCGTGCTCAATCCAACTCCGGAACAACAGCCTGCACTCGTCGTGCATGAACTCAGGCACCAGCTCGATTCCGTCGCCAGAGAAACGCCTCATCTTGCTCGCCGGAATTACGAGCTCGTTGAATCCGGCTGCCTGTGCATCCCGAATCTGCGCTCCGAACACCACCTTTGGGATCCTCGCCCAGTGCGCGGCCGAGTAGCACATCGGGCACGGCTCGCAGGTCGTGTAGAGAACGCAGCCGGACAGATCAATCGTGCCCAGCTTCCGGCACGCCTTGCGGAGGGCGTTCATCTCGGCGTGGGCGGTCGAATCGCACGTCTGCCAGACCGTATTGTGCGCGCTCGCGACCAGCCTCCGCTCCTTCACAATCGCGCACCCGAACGGCGACTGGTCCTGCCTGACCCCGGCCCGCGCCTCCTTGATGGCAATCGCCATAGCCTGCCGGTCGGTCAGCGACGAACTGCGGGCTCGCTTTGGTTTCATGCGACCCATACTTCTACACGTGCCGGCGCATTTGTCAAGCCGCGACAACCAGCCGCCCGACAAACCGGCTGCCTGATTCCGGCCCGGTCACCGCCGCACGCGGAACACCACCGCGCCGGCGTAACGCTTGCTCAGAGAGTGACCGGCCGCGCTAGGTCGCGGCCGGCGGACGGACGCGGCCGAGCGGATGCGGGCCGAGGGTTGAGCGTAACTCCTCCCAGCGCGGGATCACGACCTCGGCCAGCCTGCGCACCAGCGCGGGGTCGCGGCCCCGGGCCGAGAAGTGCGCATCAGTCGCCAGCGCTTCGACCTCTCTCCGGCACGCAGCCGACCCGGGCTCGCGATAGTCGACAATGGTACAGAACTGGCGCACGACGCTATGCCACAGCAGCAGTTGCCTGGAGTCGAACCCGGCCAGTTCCGGCATCTTGCCGACTTCCTGCCAGAACTGTTCGGCCAAGGCTTCACGCGCTTTGTCCCATGCCTTGCCGTCCTGCCTCCTGTCCGGCTTCGGCTGGAACCCGTACTTGGACTTGTCCTCGCCCGGCTCGAACTGCGGTGCCACGTCAAGCTGACCCGCCATCTCTGCCTGCCCGAAGAACTCAATCAGCCCATCCCTGGCTGCCTGCAAATGCTCTGGTCTCACTGCCTCTTCGCCGGCACGAAGTGTGGCCGCTTGCTCAAGCAGGGCCGGACGCCTGCCCGCGCGTCTGCCCCGGGACCGATTCAGCGCGCTCCACACCCTCACCGCAATGCTCTGCAGATGCCGCTCGTTGTCCGGCCCGGGCCGCAGGTGCTCGGTCTCGATGATATCCACTACCCGGCGCCGTACGCGCCTGGCCCAGACCTGAGATAGAACAAAGCTCCGCGCCCGCTTCACCCGCTCCTGAGCAGCAGGCAGAGGCTCGTGCTTCTCCTCTGCCCTGCGCCTGACCCCACGGTCAAACCGCTCCACGGCCCGGTCTACCTTTGCCGGCAGATACTCCCGCACCCTGGCCAGCGCCCGGCTCGTCTCGACCTCGACCACCGTCGGTTGCGCTGTGTAACGGTCCATCACTTCCAAGATGTCGGCGAACCCGCCCCGGCAGGCACGCAGATAATCGGCAACGAGCCCGATGCCCGGGTTCTCCATCCTCCCATTCTCCAGCCGCGACACGACCGTATAGTTGCCCTTGCGCTGGCTGCCCATGGCAAGGGCGAGCATCTGCTGCGTCAGCCCGGCCCGAATCCGCAACTCGCGCAGCCGCCTGCCCAGCTCGGGCCTGAACTTGAACCGGTCACCGGCTCTGCTCTTCACGGTGCCCCATTATACTCATGATACAAAACAACAACAAGCGAATTCTGTCTTCTGTCCGTGTAAGTTCTGAATTCTGAACTCATTATTCCCTACTACCTCGAAGTGACACCCCCGTTGGGGGGAGGCTCTCCCCAAGTCTTTGGCAGGCTCCTTGGCAGAGACTCTGCCAAGGCCTTGGGCAAGCTCTCCGGCAAAGCCTCTGCCAAGCTCATTGGTCAAGCCTCTGGCAAGGTCTTTGCCCCGCTCTCTGGCAAAGTCCCTCGTGAGGCCTCTGCCGAGGTCTCTGGTAATGTCTTTCCTCAACTCCTTGGCAGAGTCTCTGGCGAGGTCTCTCCCAAGCTCATTGGCGAGGTCTCCGGCAAGGTCTCTGGCAAAGCCTCTCCCAAGACCTTTGGCAGACTCTCCGGCAATGCCTCTCCCAAGCTCTTTCCCCCGCACTATGTCAACACCTCTGCCCGGTCCCGACTCCCCTCCCACCTCCGGGCCGCTTTCTGCCCGAGTGGCTTGCAGCTTGAGGCTTGGAGCTTCCTGTCCCCGCCTCCTTGACATCTGCGCCCGCGAGTCCTAGAATCCCACAATGAGGATACGCCATCTGCCGCACCTGCTGCTGGCGGCTATGTCGTTGATCCTTGGATGCAAGCAGAGCCAAACCCCGGAGCGCCCGACAATCTTGTCCGGCCCGTCTTCCGGTGCAGTCGGCATTAAGTACACCTTCGCGTCGTGCGCTGAAGACTCCAGTAGCGAGGATGTGGCCATCAGGTTCGACTGGGGTGACGGGGACACATCTCTTTGGAGTCAATGGGTCCGGCCCGGCGACACGGTGACCATGAGCCACACGTGGACAGCGCCGGGGACAGTCCACGTGAGGGCTCAAGCGAAGGCTCGCCATTCGGCGGCCTCGGACTGGTCGGACGAACTCGCCATGTCCAGC
>JAPLUO010000232.1 GCA_026397595.1 Caldifarciminota bacterium | reverse complement strand
GGCCCGGGCATCGTGGGCTGCTCCTCTTCGGGCATGGCATCGAAGCTCACCATCTTCGGGGCACGCTTCCGGCTTCTCAGGTAGTAATACCCCAGGTTCCGCGCGAATCCCAAGGCCCAGCTACGGAAGCTTCGCTTCGGGTCGAACTTCCCGAGCTTGGCGTGGAGTTCTTCCCAGCACTGCGCCTTCAGGTCCTTCGTGTCCTCTCTGTTTCTCACGATGCTGAGCAGGCAGGCCCCGATACTGCGGTCGTAGCGCTCCACGAGCTCTGCAAACGCCTCAAGGTCGCCTGCGAGCACCATCGCGACTGCCGTTGCATCAGACATCGTTTTCACCACCTTTCCTCTCGTCACCGGCCCGCCTGTAACGGACCGGCTTGCGAACCCTGCCTGGCCGGACCGGCCGGTTATCCCGGCGCACCACCGGCCCATGGCCAGGCCTGACTTCACGTACGAACGGCCTGCCGGGCGGCTCAATCGCTCCTGACTGATTGTCAGTCTCCGAAAATGGTCTGTCCAGCTTTCTCCGAATCTCGAAATCGCGCTTCCCCTTGTGCATGCAACCGGACAGGAGTAGACTTTATCCATTGTAGTCATGGTCCGTCCCAATCCTTAAGCCTAACCCCAAACCCGGACTCGCATATCCGCTGTAGAACCTCCCGGTCAGGCTGACTCGGCCTCACGCGGGAGAAGGACAGCCGCAATTCCCATTCCCGCACCAAGCCCCGGACCAGGTTCTCGCGGGTAGCCGCCTCGTAGTTCTGGCAGATGCGCGCCAGCCTGAACGTGAACGACAGATAGCGCGGAACCAGCGCCACATCTACGTCGAGCCCCAGCAGCATACGTCGTAAGCTGTCCTTTTCTGCGAGGCTCCGGTCAATCCCTTCCCGGAACCGGCGCGCGACCTCCTCATGTGAGCGGTACTTCGCCGCCGGCGCCGTCCCTTTGACCAGTGCCGACTCATAGTTCCGGCTCGACGTTGCCTTGCGCCTGCGCATCTGCGTTCACCTCCTAAAGCCAAACCGCAACTCCATCACTGCCTCGCCGACCCGCCACAGCGCACGGCCGGAAAGCCCGCGCCTGAACCACTTCGCTACCACCGACTTGGTCCTCCGGCTGAAGTCCGGCGGCGGGGACATGACCGAATTGCGTTCTGGCAATTCGGATCGTGTCCCAAGCCGTCCGTGCCGCATGGTCGCTACCAACTCCCTAGCGAATGCCAGCCCTGCTTCTTCCTGACCCGGCGCAAGCCCGCTCGCCGTCACGATCCGACGTAGTACATCGTCGGCTGAATGGTCATTACCCGGCAGTCGCCGGGAGCGGCGAGCCACGTTTCCTCCCTAGCTCCGAGTAGAATACCTGAATCATCTCCTGCATTATCTTCATGTCCAGGCCGAGGGAACGCCAGTGCTCCAGCTCGATCAGCAGCTTCTCGGCCAGGACCTCGCCCTCGTAGCGGCAGAACAGCGCGCCGATGGTCGGGGCGAACTTCAGATGGCTGCCGAACTGCACCATCGGCAGCTTCAGCCGGTTCAAGTACGCGCCGGTCACGAGCTTAGCCGGCACCGTCAGCGCCTTCTCAACCTGCTTCCCCGGCACCAAGGACGGGTCAGGCCGGCGAATCGTTTCCAGCAGACTCACGAACTCGGGCTCCAATTCACTTTCCAGCATGATTACTCCTTTTCTTAGGTCCTCAATAGACTATCAGCAGCCCGAGCCCGGAATAATGCACCCCTGCCTCGCCAGCCGCGACCCGGTCCCGAAACATGCGACTTTTTGAGGCCTCAGTTTCCAACCCTTTGAGTTACTGATACATACGCGCAGGAAACGCCACCCCCCGGCTTCGACCCCCCCGTGATTGGGGGAGTGATTCTAAGACCAACTCTGAAGGCAATTCTATCCGAGACTCCGAGATGAACTCCAAGATAGAATCCAACCGAGACCGTAAGATAGAATCCGAGAAAGAATCCAAAGTAGATTCCACCCGAGAATCCAAGATAGAATCTGGCCGAGACTCTAAGATGGAATCTAGCAGAGATTCAAAGATAGAATCCAAGATAGAATCTGGCCGAGACTCAAGCCGAGACTCCAAGATGGAATCTGTCAGAGAATCTATCCGAGACTCCAAGATAGACTCTGCCGTAGATTCTGTCCTGGACTCTGTGATAGAATCTGTCGTAGCCTGTTTCAAGCCCGCCTCGCGGACGTGCCCCGCGGCCTTGACATCCCAGCCCGATTCCGCATAATGGCCTCATGCCCAAGACCAACCGCTGGCATCCCGTCATGCTGCCGGACGGCTATATCCGCAAGATGAAGCAGGACCTCAGCGAGGTTGAGGCTCAGGTCGAGGCTGAGATGCGATGCGAACCAGTCATGGACGACCCCCCGCCGCCCGACGACGACCTGCCTTCTTGACATCTGCGCCCGCGAGTCCTAGAATCCCACAATGAGGATACGCCATCTTCCGTGCCTGCTGCTGGCGGCTATGTCGTTGATCCTTGGATGCAAGCAGAGCCAAACCCCGGAGCGCCCAACAATCTTGTACGGCCCGTCTTCCGGTGCAGTCGGCATTAAGCCTGAAACCTGCGTGAATTTCCCATCTAAGGCGGGGCTTGAAGCCGCGCATAGCTTGAGGCCCACGGCCGTTTTGCTCATAATCTTAGACTACCTTTTGGTTAGCCTAAGATTATGCGGAGACGTGCCCCACAAAGTGTGAAGTTCGCCCTGAAAAGAACCCGAACTCCGAAGCTCTAACATGGGGAATTCACGCAGGTTTCAGGTTAAGTACACCTTCGCGTCGTGCGCTGAAGACTCCAGTAACGAGGATGTGGCCATCAGATTCGACTGGGGTGACGGGGACACATCTCTTTGGAGTCAATGGGTCCGGCCCGGCGACACGGTAACCACAAGCCATACGTGGACAGCGCCGGGGACATTCCACGTGAGGGCTCAAGCAGAGGCTCGCCATTCGGCGGCCTCGGACTGGTCGGACGAACTCGCCATGTCCAGCTACTACGAGTGGATGCGGACCTACGGCGGAACGATGGAAGACGAAGGTTACTCGGTGCAGCAGACACAGGATGGCGGGTACATCGTCACCGGAAGCTACACGCCCGAGGGTACGCAGCCGTCGGATGTCTGGCTTCTCAAGATTGATGTCGACGGTGCCACGGCCTGGACCCGAACGTTTGGCGGGCCGTTCTGGGATTGGGGCAAGTCGGTACAGCAGACGCGAGACGGCGGATACATGATCGCTGGAGTGATGTGTCTCGATAGCGTCAACTGCCCGGATATCCTACTCCTCAAGACGGACGCCGCCGGTAATAAAGACTGGGACGTGACCTATGGCGGGTCAGATTACGATGAGGCCTTCTCGGTTCAGCAGACAGCGGATGGCGGCTACGTCACAACGGGATACAACATGTACAAGGCCGGCTGCGGCTGGCTGCTCAAGACCGACGCCCACGGCGATACGGTCTGGACTCGGACCTTTGGCCATGGGTGGACATCGGGGCGCTGGATTCGGCAGACCCGGGACGGTGGGTACGTCGTTGCGGCGTATCGCGATACCACTGTGGAGCAGGCTATTTGGCTCATCAAGACCGACCCAAACGGCAACACATCCTGGACTAGGACCTTCGACGGCCGGTGGGTGTATCTTGCGTGCATGTCGGTTGAGCAGACACAAGACGGCGGGTTCATCGTCGCCGGAACCACGTGCTACTACGACGGCGGGCCGGGCGATGTCCTGCTTGTCAAGACCGATTCGCTGGGGAATGAGGTCTGGGTCAAGACTTTTGGCGGCGAGAGCGACGACTGGGGTAACTCGGTCCAGCTGACCCGGGACGGCGGCTATATAGTCGTGGGGAACACCTCGTCGTACGGCGCATCGAAATCTGATGTCTGGCTCATCAAGACTGACGCCAACGGCGATACGGTCTGGACCAGGACGTTTGGCGGCAGTCAAAATGACTATGGCTACTCGGTCCAGCAGACGCAGGATGGCGGATACATAGTCGCAGGGACCACCCGGTCAGACGGCGCCGGCCGGGCTGACGTCTTTGTGATGAAGACCGACCCTGAAGGCAGGGTAGACCAAGGTGGCGGAGAATAACCGGGAACTTCGCGGGCACAACGCCCGGGAAAAGGGGGACTTTTCCCCAATTTCTAGTCGAGGACTAGGGACAGGCACCCTATCTCGGGAAGCTTCGGGACATCTTGGAAGATTCCGCCCGACCCTTTGACATCCCCGCCCGCGAGTCATAGAATCGAGCCATGCCAAAGACGAACAAGCCCGCATGCATGAAGAGTCCGTTCCTCAACTGCGGTCGCCTATTTGCGTGGCTTGCTCGGCTTGCCGGGACTTGCGCCCTCCTGGTCGTCGGCGGTTGCCCTTTGTTCGTAATTGACCAGAACGCGTACCAGACCGGCAAGGTGCTGGGGCCCGGAGAAGTGCGCCTCTCCGCTGCCACGCTCACCAACTATCCGACCCACGCCTCGGTTGACGTCGGCCTGGGCTGGGGATGGGAAGCCGGGGCCGAGTTCGGCCAGATGTTCGCCTGGGATTGGTGCGGCGACCTCAGCGTCACCCGCAGCCTTTATTCGAGCCGGCACCTGTTCAGCAGCGCGCTCTTTCAGGCTGAGCTGGCCAAGGGCTCTGGCCGCCTGTCGCGTTTGGGCCGGGTAACGACCGCGGCGGCGCTGAGCTACTGGCCCAACGAACGGTTCGGCATCTACGCACCGCTTCGGCTTAGCATGCTCTTCACATCACCGGCGACGTTCCCATACACAGAACGTGTCTGGAACGACAGCCTTTGCGAGTACGTCCATGTGTCGGGGGTGCGGGTCTTCCACGGGCTGCATGACCCGGTATTCACGGCCGGGTTCGGCCTCGCGTACGAATCCGGGCGGTTCTACTCGAGACTCGCCGTCAACTTGCCCGTCATCGGGCCGCACGTCGAACAGGATAGCGTTACCAAGGGCCTCGAACTCTGGCCGTACATGGGGTTCCAGGTCGGGGTGAGAGTGTTCTAGTAATTCCGGGGGTAATTCCGATGAAGAGAGGGACACTTCTACGAAGAGCCACCTGTCAAGCTTGGGTTTCTATAGCCCTCCAGTGTTGGTTCGGTCCCTTCCGGTCTGATGTTAGTCTCAAGCTTCTATTCGTCCTGCTGCGGACATGTACATGTATACGAGTCTGAGCTTCCCATTCTTCCT
>JAPLUO010000060.1 GCA_026397595.1 Caldifarciminota bacterium | reverse complement strand
AAGGAAGTCAACAAAACTCAACCCCATGACTTACTCGACGGAGGGTAAGGAGGTTGTCCTGAAGAGCCGGATGCGGGAAATCTGCAAGTCCGGTTCTGTGAGGGGCCTCGTGGTGGACTCCCAAAAGGGGTTGGCCACGAGGCCTACTCGACAAGCTGCATCTTCTTCTCACTGCAGCTCAAGTCCCAATGTCGGGACTAGGGTTCGACACCGGTGATTGACTACGACCGTCACGTGTCTACACTGTGATGTGCTCCGGGTCATTGTCATTGTGCCTATCCTGGTGCTCTTCGGCTGTAACCACTGCCTAAGATGTCCGGGTGTCAACGCAACCCGGTCGGTGAGTTGGTTCATCGCCGAGGATGCCCCGCCGGTGGAGGTCGGTCGCTATCGTAACTACCTCGTGGTGCTTCCGGCCGATCATCCGCTCGCAGTCGAAGTCGGGTCGTTGCGGGCGGATGTCGAGGCCCATGAACCGGTCCTGCGCAGACTGGTTCGCGACCACCTTGAAGTACTAATGAGTGCAATAAATAGCTTGCATTTCTCAGAATCCGTGATAGAATCTACGTATGCAAACGAAAGACGCGCGTTCATTGCCGGCGGCGGCTCAAGAGGATCTGCGGCGGAAGGCAGTCAATGCCGTTCGGAATGGGATGCAGCATGTTGAAGCTGCTCGGCTGTTTGGGGTTGTCCGGCAGACCGTAGACAAGTGGGTTGCCCAGTGGCGAGCGGGTGGATGCAAGGCCTTGCGGGCTCGCCGGCGGGGACGTCCCCGGGGTCGGCGGCTGACGTCCCAACAGGGACGGCAGATATTCAAGCTGGTGATTGGGCACTACCCCGAGCAGTTACGGCTACCCTGCTGTCTCTGGACGCGCGCGGCAGTAGGGGAATTGATCCAACGCCGTTGTGGTCTCGAACTGTCGGTTTGGACCGTGGGGCGTTACCTTGCCGAGTGGGGTGTTACGCCTCAGAAGCCGAAGCGTCGGGCTTACGAACAGAATCCCGAGGCGGTGTGGCGCTGGCTGGCTATCGAGTATCCGGCGATTCACCGCGAAGCGAAGCGGGCGGGAGCCGAGATTCACTGGCTGGACCAAATGGGTCTACGCTCGGATCATCAAGCGGGCCGTTCGTATGGGTTGCGGGGGGTAACGCCGGTAATCCCTGGGACGGGGAAGCGCTTCCGCTGCAACGTCATGTCAGCGATCACCAATCGCGGGGTACTGCGGTTCATGATCTACCAGCAGTCATTCACGGGGCCGTTACTGATCGACTTCCTGAAGCGATTGACCAAGGACGTAGCTCGCCCGGTCTACGTGATCGCCGACCGACACCCGGTCCACAAGCAGGACGCAATCAAACAATGGTTGAAGGGGAAAGAGCGCCGGATTCGGTTCTTCCTGTTGCCGGCCTACAGTCCGGAACTCAATCCGGATGAGATGCTCAACAACGACGTCAAGAGTAACGCCCTTGGCCGCAGACGACCCAGAGACTTGCACGAGATGGTCCGAGACACCCGCTCCTATCTCCACAGCCGGCAGAGACGGCCCGGGGTGGTCAAACGCTACTTCGATGAGAAGTCCGTCCGCTACGCCGCCGCACTTGACATCTATTTTGTGCCCCTGTTAGTAAGTCGCCGCTTGAGTTCCATTTCATGTACGTCGGATATGACTCGGTGAAGCAGCGGCTCGTTCTTCGCTATTTCGCGCGTGCCGCGATCCAGAATGAGATCGCAGGATGGCAGGTGCAACTCGCGTACTCGTTGCCATCGCTTCGCCCCGCGCTAGCGTACGTTCAGACCGTGCCGCTCGAATAGCCCGCCCGCAGCCCCGTTGCCTCACGTAAGGATCTATACGGAGTGACCCGTTGCCTCATATACTAATCAGAGCATAAAATACTTGACATTGGGTGTGGGCGGTGTATGATATCGGGACATGCGAAAAGACGATGCTCGATCTCTTACACCGTCGGCGCAGGAAGCTCTGCGTCGGAGGGTAGTCAAGGCGATTGGCCGTGG
>JAPLUO010000357.1 GCA_026397595.1 Caldifarciminota bacterium | reverse complement strand
CAGGTTACGCTGCGGATCAACGTGTCCGACCAAGACGCCTCCTCTCGGAAAGCTTCGGGCTGTCTACCGGCTGCTCAACAATAACCCAAGACTAACATATAACAGGACACTTGTCAAGACTTTTCGGCCGGACTCCTAGGTCCGTGCTGTCTTGTCCTGACCCCAGGCGGGCCTTCAAGCTCCCACCTAATATTACTATGTCATGTATTGGTGTTATGAGGGAGAAAGTATTGCACGTGATGCAACCGTGGCTGGTGCGGTTAGACGGGCGCTGCCCCTGCTGCAAGACCCGATTTCCCTTACCGCCCTTGTTCCACATGACAGAGTAATACTAAATCCGGGAGTAAGTTCCGGAGAAAGCTCCGGTCTAGTATTACTCTGTCATGTATTGGTGCTATGAGGGAGAAAGTATTGCACGCGATGCAACCGTGGCTGGTGAGGTTAGCAGGACGCTGCCCCTGCTGAAAGACACGATTTCCCCGACCAACCGTTAACTCCACATAACACAGTAATACTAGGCCCGGCAATAAGCTCCGCAATAAGCCCCGCAATAACCTCCGGGTTAAGCTGGACCATTGGCCCGGCCCGAAACAGGGGCCTAAGCGGGGCCGTAAACCGTCCGATAAGCGGAGCCATAAGCGGGCCGGTAAACTCGGGCATAGGCTCGGATAGAAGATGGGGACTAAGCGGGGAAGTAAGCTTGGGAATAAGTTCGGCTATATGTTCTGGAGTAAACCTGGGGATATATTCCCCCAGTGCGGGGGTATTTGGCGCCACAGGCGAGGTAACCTGAACTCCCCGTGTCATTTAGGTTGTTTGCCGGCTTGACCATTGGCCTACAACGCTGTAGGATTGGCCTCAAATGAAGAGGTCCCAGGATACCTTTGTTTTTCCCCGCGAGTTGGGCGCAAGGCTGCGGGATTTGCGGCTCAAGTCGGGCCTCACCCAGATGGAACTGGCTCGGGTCATGGGCAGGGCCGGGAAGAAGGCAGGCAATCTCGTGGGCAGGCTTGAGCGCGGGGACGAGCGCTATCCGTCGTTCGGGCTAGTCGCCGATTTCCTGCGCAGTTGCCGGGCCGGGTTCAAGGACATTACTGACATCCTCGACCTCTACACGAATCTACCGACCGCGCAGCAGGAGGTCTTCGGCCGCGCCCTGGCCAGAGTTGCTGCCCATGTCGTGCCGGAGTCGCAGAGCCAGGTCAAGAACTACGACCGGCAGTTCGAGCATCCGGAGGCAGCGGTCAGGCCGGAGGTGAAGCGGACGATGCCCGACCGCATGAAGCGGCTGGAACGGGCTCGGCGGAATGCGGCGGCAGCGCGGCGCCGGGCCTCTTACGGCCAGTTCCTCTCGCGCGCGGTGAACGAGACCGGGCTCGACCCTGTCATGACCGTGACGGTGCCCCTGTTCAACCACGGGCTTGAATGGTTCAAGATACTACGTCGCACGCGCAAGAGCCGGTCCGAGGTAAGGGAGAGACTCCTCGCCGAGTGCGAGGCCAGGTTCGCGCAGGAGAGTCGGTTCCCTCTTTCCGCTATTCGGAAGTTGCAGGACGACGTGCGCAGACGCTTTGCTCAAATGGACATGGTAGGAGAGATGGACTGGCTGCCGAACCTGAACCTCGATCAGTACGAGGCAAGCCTGCTCAAGCCGGCGCGGAAGCGGGGATTGAAACAGGAAGAGCACGCGCAGTTTGTACGTAAGCTCGAAGAATACGAGAAAGCGCGCAAGGCCGCAGTCGAGCAGGTCTGGGCCGAGGTGCAGCCGCTGCTCGATACGGCGGGCGTGCCGACAGAGCGCCGGCCGGTCTATCGCGGCGCGGTTGGCGCGTGCTGCACTGCGGCGCTTGCGACCGAGCCGGGCAGCGCAGGGGAGAGGCGGCAGCTTGAGGAGTATATGCTCGACCCGCACTGGATTCGTCTGGGGCTCGATACCGCTCTAGCCCAGAAGCTCGCCGGAATCGTCCTTGTCCGTTTCCGCGAACTTGCCCGGTCATTTCCGCCTGACCCGAAATCGAAACGGTAAGCGCGCTCCGCGCGAGTCTGCGGTTCCCAGTCCGCAGTCGGCAGTGGCCGAAGTCGGCTTTGTCGGCCTCCACAACTCCGTGAACTTCAGACAAGTCTCTCCGAACTCTGGCTTCTTTGGCAGCAAGCCAACGTCCGCGATTCCGGCTTGACAAGTCGGGGTTTGACACTAACATCCATGCGGTGAAGTAGCGAAGGACGCGACTCCCTGCTTGCGTTGTGAGTACGAGCCGTGGTCCGACGCAAAGAGCATCCTAACAGGGCGGGAGGAACCTGTGAGACAGTGCATTCTGATTTCGGTGGTCTGCGTTCTGACTGCATTCGGTTCGATTCAGCCTAAGCCCGGATTTGACCCGAAGGGGGTGGTCCGGCAAGTCCACACCCGCAGGGGCATGAACGACAAAACCATGGGCGCAGCACGCGCCACATTGCGCTCGCGCCATTCGGATCGTGTCGCAGGCAGGCGCAGGAGTCGTGTCCCGTCCCATCCGACAGCCAAGGGCCGCGAGCGGTCCGAGGTTGGCGGTGAGCGGTTTGCGGACGACGGCGAGTTCCTGGTTGACACGAGCGTCACTCTTATGGCCGGACCGTACGACCGGACCCTGCCGGCGGTCGCCTTTGACGGTACTAACTTCCTGGTGGTGTGGGAGGACGACCGCGGTGTAGACTGGTGCTACGATATCTACGGTGCGCGGGTGACACCAGACGGCACGGTGCTTGACCCCGCGGGCATCGCTATCTCGGAGGCAATAGACGACCAGAACTGCCCGGCCGTGGCTTTTGACGGGGCCAACTTCCTCGTGGTGTGGGAAGACTGTCGCAGCGGCGACTGGCTCGACATCTACGGTGCGCGGGTGACGCCGCAGGGCGCGGTGCTCGACCCCAATGGTTTTGCCGTCTCGCGGGCGGGAAACGACCAGTACTCCGCCGCCGTGGGGTTTGACGGCGCGAACTTCCTCGTCGCGTGGGAAGACTTCCGCAGCGTCGACTGGGAAGACATCTACGGTGCGCGGGTGACGCCAAGTGGCACGGTGCTCGACACCGCAGGCTTTGTCATTTCGCACGGCGATAGAGACCAGTGCTATCCTGCCGTTGGCTTCGACAGCACGAACCTCCTGGTGGCGTGGGAGGACTATCGCAACGGCAACGGCGACATCTACGGTGCGCGGGTGACGCCACAAGGCGCTGTGCTCGACCCTTCCGGCATCGCCATCTCGACTGCCTCAAACGGCCAGTACTGTCCGGTCCTGGGTTTTGTCCGCGATACTTGCCTTGTCGCGTGGGAAGACTATCGCACCAGCGGCAACTTCGACATCTACGGTGCGCGGGTGACGCCGCAAGGTACGGTGCTCGACTCCGCGGGCTTTGCCATCTCGCGGGCGGCATACGACCAGTACTCGGTAGACGTTGGCGTTGACGGTGTGAACTTCTTTGTCGTGTGGGAGGATGACCGCGGCATGAGCACCGACATCTACGGCGCGCGGGTGACGCCATTGGGCACGGTTCTTGACCCATCGGGCATCGTTGTCTCGCCGTCGGCAGACGACCAGTACACTCCGGTGGTCGGGTTCGGCGGCGGGAACTTCCTGGTGGCGTGGGAAGACTACAGCATCGGCGACGACATCTTCGGTGCGCGAGTGACGCCGGCGGGTGCATTGCTCGACTCCGCGGGCTTCATCATCTCGACGGCGGCACAGGAACAGTACTCCCCGGCCGTAGGCTTTGACGGTACCGACTTCCTCGTGGTGTGGGAAGATGGACGGTCAGTCAGTTGGTATGAGAACTATGACATCTACGGTGCGCGCGTGACGCCAGCGGGCGTGGTGCTCGACCCCGCGGGCTTTGTCATTTCGCACGCGGCCGGCGAGCAGTTCTTTCCCGCGGTCGGGTTTGACGGTACCGATTT
>JAPLUO010000101.1 GCA_026397595.1 Caldifarciminota bacterium | reverse complement strand
GGTATTCGTCGGCGCGGTCCTGAGCAAGGCCTGGACGGTGAGGCCGAAGCGCGTTGCGGTCATGTTGGACGTGTCCGAGAGCATGAGCGCGGTCAAGGCCGAGAGCGCGGCAGCAGCGGCGGCAGAGGGATTCGCGTTGCCGACAGGGGCGGCAGAACAGGAGTGGGCGTTCGGCGATACTGCGGTCAGAGTTGAAGCCAAAGGCCAAAAGCCAAAAGCCAAGAGTCAAATCGGCGGAAGGACGAGGATTGGGGCGGCGTTGCATACGGTAGGGACGACGCGGCCGGGGGCCGTGGTACTATTGAGCGATGGGCAGGACAACGGCGGGACCGACGCGGTCGCGGCGGCGCGCGCGATTGGCGTGCCGGTGTACACTGTCGGATTCGGCGGGCTGGCGAAGCGCAACCTGAGCACCGAGCGCGTGATGTTGCCTGCGGTCGTGTACTCGGGCGACACGGTCGAGGTGCAGGTGCGCGTGGCGGCGGCCGGATTCGCGGAGGAGAAGACGCGAGTGAGGCTGCGCGGCGACTCGAAGGAAATCGTGCTCGGGCAGGCGATGGCCGAGCAGGACGTGCCGTTCCGGCTGGTCTTCGACAAGCCGGGCAGGCAGGTCATCGAGGCGCGGGCAGACAGCATGATGGAAGAGAGCAACTATGCCGATAACGTCCGCAGCGTCGTGGTCGACGTCCGGCCGGGGCGCGTGCGGGTTGCGTACGTGACGAACCGGCCCGGACCGGATACGCGGATGATGATGAGAGCGTTGGCAAGCGATGAGCGGATTGAGGTCGAGCCGGTGGTTGCAGTCGTGGGAACGCCGGGTTTTGGGGACAGTCCCCGTGCGGGGACAGTCCCCGTGGACCGCGTAGATGTGTTCATCCTCGATAACGTCGTCGAGACGGGAAACCCGGATGCGTGGCAGTCAATTGCCGCTCGGGTGGAGGCTGGCGCCGGTGCCATGGTTCTGGCCGGCCCGGACTTCCAGCCGGGGCCGAACATCGGCAAGCTCCTGAATGGGGCCGTTGGTCGCGCGCAGGCGGGGTCGTTCACGCCCGACCTGACCGACGAGGGCAGGCTCCTGCCCTGGTTCGGCAACGGGGTCGTTGACCTCGGTACGGTGCCGCCCTTTGTGGGCGCACGTCCGCTGAGCGTGTCGGGAGGGACGCCGACCGTGTGGCTCGTCGCACAGGAGAACAGGGTTCCGCTTCTGGTCGCGGAGAAGTACGGCAGGGGCAGGGTCGTCTATTCTGCCGCATATCCGCTCTGGCGCTGGGGATTCGGGCCGGAGGAGAAGCCGGACCTGGGCACCTCGCTCTCGAATTTCGTTACCGGAGTTGTGCGGTATCTCGCAGAGCGCGACACCAGCCCGTTCTGGCTTCAGGCTGAGAAGCAGGAGTTGTACCGCGGCCAGCCGGTGCGGCTGGTGATGCGGGCGGTTGCGCCCGACGGGAGGCCGTGGACAGGGCTGAGTGTGATGCTCGGGGTAGTCCGTGCAGATTCTGGGGACAGCCCGACGGACTCTGGGGACAGTCCCCGTGCGGTGACAGTCCCCTTGGGGACAGTCTCCATCCCGATGACCGAGACCGGCGAAGGCGTGTACGAAGCGACGCTTGAGGCCCTGGGGCCGGGCCGGCACCGCGCGGTTGCGACGGTCAGCCTGACCGACACGGTGCTGGGCCGGGCAGCGACCGAGTTCGCGGTTGCCGAACAGGCGCTCGAATTGGCCAACACAGGCATGAATGAAGGTCTGCTGAGGGCGATCTCGGAGGCGAGCGGCGGGAGATTTTTCGCGTCGGAGAGCCTGCCGCGCGATGGAACCGAGATCACGCTCGGTTCGTACCAACGCAGGCTCGCGTTCGACCCGAGGCACGCGGTGTGGGCCTACGTCCTCGTTGCATTGCTGGCGGGCGCGGAGTGGTTCCTGCGCCGCAGGAAGGGTTTGTTGTGAGAATACCTGATGGCGGACGTTGGGTCCTGGTGCTGGTACAGGTCCTGGTTTTCTTTGGCGCGGCGCGGGCCGATACCGGACTGGAGGCCGCGAACTGGCTCCGGGCCAGGGGGCTCAGCCCCGAGCTGGTGGTCGTGGTCATCGCGGCCCTGCCGATAGTTGAACTCAGAGGAGCGGTGCCGGTGGGTATCCTCGTGCTTGGAATGCCTTGGTGGCAGGCGGTGTTCTGGGCGGTGCTGGGCAACATCGCGCCGATCATCCTTGTACTTCTCCTGCTCGAGCGGGTAGTCGCCTGGCTCAGCCGCGTCGCCCTGTTCCGCCGGTTCTTTGAGTGGCTCTTTGCCCGGGCGCAAAGCAAGAGCGCATCCATCCAGAAGTATGAGTTCTGGGGCTTGGCGACATTCGTGGGCATCCCTCTGCCGGGAACGGGCGCCTGGACCGGCGCGGTCGCGGCCGAAGTCCTCGGGCTGTCTTACTGGAAGTCTCTGCTGTCGATATTCTTTGGTGTGCTCATGGCCGCGGCGGTCGTTACGTTCCTGTCCGTGCTTGGTAAGCAGTTCCGCTGGGTAGGAATCGGCCTGATCGTCTTCATCACGCTCGGCTTCATCTACGCGGTCGTGGC
>JAPLUO010000338.1 GCA_026397595.1 Caldifarciminota bacterium | reverse complement strand
GGGCAAGATTCATCTGTACCCACCATAATACAATTATTATGGTACAAGTCAAGCAGGAAATCGGCTCCGGCCACAAAGCCGCAGCCGATGTCAGCTAACTAGCTGTGATATGCTAAGATGCAGAGCTTTCGATTTCTCTGGACGTGTGGCCGCAGTCGGCCCACTGCTATCAGTTGTAGAGCAAGGAATGCGGTTCGAGGTCGCCGGGCAGGCCACACGGTGTCACAACTTTCGCTTGACACAAGCACCTGCCGACCTAGAATCGTCATGCTGATGGCTGATGTGGAGGCCCGTTCGGGTACTACACGTCCGAACGGATGCGGGCGTGCAGCAGACGCGTCCCATGAGAAGCACACGCCCCCGCTGAGATGCGGCGCAGAATCGCCGCGAGGTGTGAGCGATGCCGATTGGCACGCGTGCATTGGTGCGCGGTCCCCGAATCGGCACCGCAGCATCGAGTTGTATAAGGAGGCATCGTGATACGTAGACTTGCCGCTTTGGCCGCCCTGGTACTGATGCTCCCGCCTGCGTTGGCTGCGCAGGAGGGAGGGTCGGCCGCAATGCGGGAACTGAACAGCGGGAAAGAACATCTCAGAAGAGATGAGTTCATGATGGCAGTCAAGAATTTCACCAATTACGCATCGTTAGCTCGCAACAACAAGCTCCCCTACGACCTGCGTGCATGCGCGTACCTGCGAATGGACAGCGTGGACCTTGCATTGAGTGACATTGCTACCTCGCAGCGGATCGACGCCAACGAACAGACCGGGTATTTCGCGAACTGGCTGAAGGGGATAGCACTGCTGCTTGATGGGGACTCCACAGACGCCGAGGTCGCCCTGGCCAAGGCCGCCAGTGGCTCCCCTTCCATCGCCGGACGTCGCATCGCAAGGGCACGAGCGAACGCTGACCTACAGGTTGGCGGAGAGGGAGGCCCGGAGCAACCCGAGTTGTACCGCAGGAGGCTGACCGAGCTGCTCCTTGACGAGTGCATCGACGAGCAGCTCCTCGGCCAAGGATAGTCCGCCCGCGACCGCGCAGCAGTAACGTGCGGGCCGGCTGACGTCAATTGCCGGGTTAGGGCGGTCCGGCGGGGCTGGAAGGGGTACGACGCCGAGACGGTTCCGTCCGCGGCAGATGTCGGCCGTAGACGCTACACCGCTTGGCTCTTGTCCAGTTTTCTAGAGAATACCTCCCGCTATCGCCGCTGCGCTTGGGCCTGCGCTCTCCCCTGCTTGTGGCTTGTCGCTACACTGACACGTAGCGCGCCTGGAGGGACTCGAACCCCCGCCACAGTCAGCCAGTCGTCGGTCGGGGCCGCGGGGCGCGGACGCCTGATACCGTGCTTTGCCGACAGCCGGTAGAACCGGGCGCGGCTGGAACCCGCGGCGCGGGCAGCCTCGTTCACGCTCCAGTTTGACCGGTCGGAACACTCCGGCAGTGCGCCCCTCTCGGCTGGGGCATCCACCTCTTCCGGCGCTTTCTCTCGGACCTTCCGGACGCCCTAGCGTGACTTTCCCACTTTCTCGCGCGTTTTCTGGCCAAGTTGTTCAGATTGTGCTACTTATGCGAATGGAGTGTGTATATACCAACTTGCATAGCTGCGTGGAGCGTTCTTCTTTCCTCAGACATCTCTTCAAG
>JAPLUO010000056.1 GCA_026397595.1 Caldifarciminota bacterium | reverse complement strand
CCTCGGTGAACTCTGTGCGCTCTGTGGTTCAATATCGGGTTTGGGATCGCAACGCCATGTTGACTGGGCCGGCTTGCGGCCTATAATCGGTCAAAAGGAGCCTCCATGAAATCAGCCCTGGCAGTAGTACTGGGTCTCGGGACAATGGCAATCGGCTTGGCCGTTGCCGACCTGAAGACCGAAACCCTGACCCGTGCGTCGCTGCTTACCGGCATTGGCACTACGGAAACTCAGTCGGTGAACGAGTATCAGGGCGACAAGCGTGCCGACAATCAGACCTTCAAGATGGTGGGCGGCATCGTTGGCGCGCTTGCCGGCAAGCCTCAGGCTACGGTCGAAATCACCCGGCTGGACAAGGACCTGGTCTGGAACCTGAACCCGCCGAAGAAGACCTACACCGAAAGGCCGATTGCGCTGCCGGTCGACTCCGGGATGAAGGTCGAAGGCAAGGCATCCGGGCCGGATCAGCGCCCGCCATACAAGGTTGTCAAGTCAGAGCTGAAGGTAAACAAGACCGGCGCAGCGAAGGACATCAACGGCTTTGCCTGCGTGGAATACCTGATTACCTGGGAACTGGTGCTCGAAGACACAGCGTCAAAAGGCCAGGTTAGGCAGTTGATGACGACCGACCTGTGGAACACTCCGCTCACCGACAAGTTGAAGCAAGCCCGCGGAATCGAAGCCGAGTTCAGCCGCAAGCTGGCGGAGAAGCTGGGCCTTGGTCTGTCGCCGGAAGAGACCGACCGGCTCGGCGCGGGAATGCTGACCACGATGTATGGTCTCGACCCGAAGGAGACCGCCGCGAAGCTGGAGCAGGTCGGCAAGGAACTCGCGAAAGTCGAGGGCTACTCGATTGTCACTGAAGTGAAGTGGCAGGTAAAGAACGACTCGACAGCCGAGAAGAAGCCCGAACCGGAGCCTGAGCCGGAACGGCCGCCGACCAGCCTGAGCGGCCTGCTTGCGAACAAGCTCGCCCCGAAGCCCGCAGCCAAGCCCAAAGATGAGGGCGTAATCTTCTCATCCTACCACGAGGTGAAATCCGTCTCGCTCGACGTGGTCCCGGAGCCGGACTTCGAGATTCCGACCGGGTACAAGAAGGTAGATAAGTAGGACAGAACAAACACGAAGCTCGAAGCACGAATCCCGATTGAAGCCCGAATGACGGGAAGTGTCCAACCGGCATTTGTGCTTCGCTATTGACTCGTCATTCTGGTTTCGAACTTCGGGCTTTGGCTCTACCTAGCGCCGATCAGACAAGAGCCGCGCAACCTTGTCCAGAAACTTGACGTCGTCAGGGCGGAACGCATTCGTACGGTCTGGTCTGTGTGCAAATAGAGGAGGGTTTACCATGAAACCAGTCAGAGGAATCGCGCTGATCGCGGTCGTGGTGTTCGCCTGCGCCCGCTCCGCGGCTCCCGACAAATACGTCGAGGAGGCCGTGAAACTCCAGAAGGCAGGCGAACTGGCCAAGGCGGTGGAGATCCTCGACAAGGCGGCAAAGGAACATCCGAATCGGGCCAAGGTACACGCGTACCTGGGGCTGTACCTCGGCATGGAAGCAGGCCAGACCCATGATTTCACGGCGGCAGGTGAGTTCGTGCGCAGCGCATTCGCGCATCTCGACAAGGCCGTTGCGCTGGATTCGTCCGACTCTGATGCCAGGTTCTTCCGCGGGATGCTGAGTGTGCGGGTGCCGGACTTCTTCGGCAAACTCGAAGCCGGCGTCAGGGACCTCGAATTCGTACTCAAGCACCCGGGAAAGGGCAGCAAGACCAACATCGACGACCGGACAGTCACGGTCTGGTCTCTGCTCGGCAGCGGCTATCAGAAGCAGAACCAACTCGACAAAGCCAGCCAGGCCTGGCAGAAGGTCGCCGAGCTTGCCCGGGACACGGCCGTAGTCGCTCAGGCCAAGGCTAGGTTGGCCGAGCTCGGCGTGCAGGACACGGCAAGCTCAGGGCCAGAACTGCCTGATAATCCGACCGCACTGCGGGAGCTCGGTCGCCGCAGCATGGACAGCGCCGACTACACGCGGGCCGCGGATGCCCTGCGCAAACTGACGCAGCTAGACTCAACCGACCTCGGAGCATTCAAGCTGCTGGCCGAGGCAATCGAACGCCTGATGCGGAACGGTTACGACGAGCGCATCGCGCTGAACACCGACCTGCGCACCCAGCTTGCATTCGAGTACTGGCGCGTGCTGGACCGCATGGTCAAACTGGCACCCCGGGACATGCAACTGCGCCTCCGTCGCGGGGCCGCGGGCGTCTATACACCGTTCTTTGTCGGCCGGCTCGACGACGGAATCAAGGACCTTGATACCGTCGTTGCCGCGAATGTGGATGATGCGACCCGTGCCGAGGCTCTATACCTTTTGGGAATGGGGTACCGACGCAAAGGTACAAACTACTGGACCAAAGTCGCATCCAAATACGCGAAGAGCGAGGCGGCACAACAGGTACTCGAAGCGATGCGAGCACCGTTGGGGCAGCTTGACACGACCAGGCACGAGAAGCCTTGCGTGGCGGTGAGTTTCGCGCTCGGTTTCCAGGACGAACTCGAACCCCAGACTGCGGTCTGGGTCGAGGATAGCAGAGGCAAGTTCATAAAGACGCTCTATGTCTCGGGGTTCAGCGGCCACGCCAAGGCCGTGCAAGTCGACCTCCCGCATTGGGCCGTATCTTCTGCGTACCGCGGCTGTGACGCCGTGACGGGTGCCAGCATCGACCTTGGGCGGCACCTTTACACCTGGGACATGAAGGACCTCGAGGGCGGGCCGGTGGAACTCGACTCGTGCGTCATCAAGGTCGAGGCGGCGTGGTGGCCGAGCATGAAGGCGGAAATCGCCTCAGTGCGGCTTGCCCTCCGCAAAGATGGAGCCGTCGCCCGCGCCGAATCATCAGGATTCATCCCTTTCATCGAGGCGCAGTACCTGCCGCGTTAGCCGACCGGAACACGAATCCGCCGGGCGACAGCCGAGACCACGGTCTCGCCCCGCTGCGTTGGCGTCGCATGCGAGGAGAACGCCCGCTGCGCGCACTGTCGAGAACACCGGCTACGCGACCAGGAGGCTGGCTGTATCGTGAGAAGATGCGAGTCGCGGCTGGGAGCCGGACTTCGAAATCCCTACCGGCTACGAGAAGGTCGAAGGAAACAAGTAGCTGTCGGCCTGACTGTCATTCCGAGGAGCACTGCGACGAGGAATCCCATCTGTCTGTTGCGAGGGGCGAGATTCCTCACTACGTTCGGAATGACAGAAGACGAGCCGTTAGCGGCTACAGGCGTTCGGACAGGAGTCGCGCGACCGCCTCCAGGAATTCGACGTCATCCGGGCCGAACGCGTCCGGCTGGTCCGAGTCAATGTCAATCTCACCCCAGAACGCGCCGTCCTTGATGACGGGAACGACGATTTCCGAGCGGGTTTCGAGCGAGCAGGCCAGGTAGCGGGCATCGGCTGCGACGTCGGGCACGACCTCGGTCTTGCGCGACGCGGCCGCCGCGCCACAGACGCCCTTGCCCACCGGTATGCTGGTGTGCACCGTCGGCTTGCCTTGGTATGGCCCGAGCGTAAGCGACTTCCCCTCGAGCCGGTAGATGCCGACCCAGTTGTAGTGAGGGAAATTCTTGTGCAGGCTGATGACCACGCGCGCCTGCACGTCCTCCGGCCCCTTGGCCGCGAGCACGAGTTCCTTCATCTCATCGAACTGCGCCTGATACTTCATGGTTCTCATCCTCTCCCCAATCTGCAATCTTCAATCTGCGATCTGAAATCGGCTGTGTTTCCCGTCCTTCATTATCGGCTTCCCGTCGCCGTAGACCGTGAACCCCTTGCGCGTGTCGCAAACCATATCCCAGTGCACCGCCGACTTGTTCTTGCCGCCGCTCTCCGGCAGTGACGCGCCGACCGCGATGTGCATCGTCCCGCCTATCTTCTCGTCGAAGAGCGTGTTCTTCGTGAACCGCTTGATTGAGTAGTTGGTGCCGAACGCGAGCTCGCCGACGAACCGCGCGCCCGGGTCGGAATCGAGCATGGCGTTCAGGTACTCCTCGCCTTTGTCCGCCTTGGCCTCGACAACCTTGCCCCGCTTGAATGCGAGCCGCACGTTCTCGACTTCCCGGCCGCCGTAGATGGCCGGGAAGCTGTAGCGAATCCGGCCTTCCGCCGAGTTCTCGACCGGACCGGTGAAGATCTCGCCGTCCGGGAAGTTCTCGTGCCCGTCGCAGTTAATCCACTTCCGGCCCGTGACCTTGAAAGTCAGGTCAGTGTCCGGTCCGGCAATCCGCACCGTCCGCAGCGTGTTGAGGAACTTCACCAGTTTCGCCTGCGCCTTAGACACCTTCTGCCACTCCACGACCGGGTCGCTCTTGTCCAGGTTCCCGGCCCGGTACACGAAATCCTCATACTCGGTCAACGACATCTCCGCATCTTGGGCCGAAGAGTCGTTCGGGAACTGGGTGCCGCACCACTTTATGCTCCCGTCCGCGATGCGCTTCAGGAACCGGTTGAACAACCCGCGCCGGGCAGCACGCGAAACCGCCAGCCGCTTCGGGTCGACGCCGGAGAGCTCCTTGCTGTTCCAGCCGCCCCAGATGGAAAGACTGGCGTCGAGTCGCTCCGTCTCCATCCGCTCGCTCGGCGAGACGAACCTGAGCTGGTCCGGCCCGGCGCAAGTGTAGAAATCGTGGGTGGTCCGCGGCAGACCGACGCGCGTCATTGGGTTGCCCCCGGCCTTCAGGACCTCAACGTATGCTGCCCGTATCAGCTCCTGTGACGCCGCCGCACCCTCAATCTTGACCCAGTCGCCCTTCTTGACGTGCAGGCTGTAATTCACCAGGACCTTCGCCAGCCTCTCGACTCTTGAATCACTCACAAATTACCTCCGGGGGAAATGACCAAGCACCAAGCCCCAATTCCCAATCAAGCCCCAATAACCCAATGTCCCATTCGTCATTCGGGATTGACTGGTCATTGGCGCTTGGGAATTGGTCATTACTCTCTAAACCGTGAACCTTCCGCCTTCGTACACCAGCTTCCCATCCGCATACACTCGCCCCTGCTTCATGTCCTTGATCATGTCCCAGTGTATCGCCGACCGGTTCCGGCTGCCGGTCTCCGGGTAGCCGGCGCCGACTGCCATGTGGATGGTGCCGCCGATCTTCTCGTCGAACAGGATGTTCTTCGTCGCCCGGGTAATGCCGTAGTTCAGGCCGAAGGCGAACTCGCCGAGAAACCGGGAACCGGAGTCGGTATCGAGCGCCGACTGGAGCATCTTGTCGCCCCGCTCGGCCCGCGCCGCCACAACCCGACCCGCCTTGAACTCAAGCTCGATATTCTGGACCGGCTGACCCGAGAAAAGCGTCGGCACATCGAACCGAACCCGGCCATTGACCGAATCTTCGACCGGACCGGTGAAAACCTCGCCCGAAGGGAAGTTGGCCTTGCCGTCCGAGTTGACCCACTTCCGGCCATCGACCGACAGTGTGAGTTCCGTGCCCGGCCCTTCGACCTTAAGCGTCTTCACGCCGTTCAGGAAGTCGACGTACTTCTGCTGTTCATGCGAGAGCTCGCGCCAGGCCGCAATCGGGTCGGGTCGGTCCGCGAAACAGGCACGGAACACGAACTCCTCGTAGTCCGCGAGCGACATCCCGGCCTCCTGGGCGCTCGCATTGGTCGGGTACTGGGTCAGGCAATTCTTCAACTCTCCCGCGCCCTTGCGCGCCATCATCCGTTCGAGCAACGGGCGCCGCGCCTGGCGGCCGAGGGTCAGCCGCACCAGCTCGACCCCGGCGAGCGTCATCACGTTGTCGTCGCCGCGTATTACCAGCCGCGCGGTCAAGCCCTCGAGTTCCTGTTTCTCGTACTCCGGCACAAACTTCACCTGTTCATCGTTGCCGTACCGGTACAGCACTTCGTCGAATTCGGGATGCAGGGTCCTCACGACCGGCAGCACGCCAAGCGTCAGGGCCTCTCGGTAAACTTCCTTGGCCAGTGCCAGGCCGGGCACCGACGTCAGGATGGCCAACAACTCGCCCGGCTTCAGGTCCAGGCTGTAGCGCGCAATTGTCTGCGCCATCTTGACGATTCTGGTGTCGGCCATTCTCTAGCCTACTTTCTTTCCCCGCGTCAGGAAGAACCCCGTAATGCTCAAAGCCGCAATCAGGAGGCCGATGGCAAAGAGCAGCCGGCGGGTTGAAAAGAAGTTGGTCAACTGGCCGATCAGTAGGGCCGAGACCGCAAAGGCGAGGTGCAGAAGCCAGTCCCGGGTCGAGAATATCCGGCCGCGCGCCGCTTCCGGTACGGATTCGTGCAACAGCGTGTCCATACCGATGAACACGGGCGACATTGCGAGCCCGGCGATGAAAACGAGGGGCGCGACCGGGGCGAATGACTTCGATATCGCGAGGCCCGCGGCCACGATCCCCAGCACGAAGAACGAGCCCAGCATTGCCAGGTGCTTCTTCAGCCGGTGCCCGAGCAGCCCGTAGCCCATCGAGGACAGCACCAGCCCGACCGAGCCGATGGCCGCCACAAACCCGACGCCCTTGGTACCGAGTCCGAGTCCGGCCCCCAGGTCTTTCGCGTTCTGGATAATCGGGATGTATAGCACGAACACGGCCGCGCCCAGAATCACGAGCATGAACACCGAGCAGTAGACAAAGAACACCGACGGCGAACCCCGCACCAGGCTGAGCGCCTCGCGGACCTCGTGGATCATCCGTCCTTGCTGGGTGATGAACATCTTGACCTCGGGCGCGTCGCGCCGCCCCTGGCCGCGTCCCCGCCACGTGTGCGCCAGCCGTTTGAAGATGATGAGCAGCGCCACGACCGACACAAGGTAGGTGAGCGAGTCAATGTAGAACCCCGCGCTCCAGGTCGGCTTGATGCCGAGGTGCTGCCACCACTTCCAGTCGACAATCAGCCCGCCGACAAGCATGCCAAGGAAAGTCGCGACCCGTCCGACGAAGCTCATGAACGAATTGGCGCCGAGCAGATTGTCCTTCCCGACGAGGTTCGGGATGATCGACATGCGGGCGGTGTTGAAGAAGAACCCGAAGAGGAAAACCATGAACGCGGTCGTGTATATAAGGATGAGGTTCGACGTCGCCAGCGCCACAAGCGGTATCGCGAGCACCAGGATGGTCCGCGCCGTGTCGCAGATAATCATCACCTTGCGCCGGTCCCACCGGTCCACGAGGATCCCGGCCAGCGGTCCGAACAGAACGACCGGCAGTGCGACGATTACCGACAGGTAAGAGATGGCGCGGGAACTCTCCCAGCCGTACTTTTGCGAGAAGAAGGCGATCATCGCCAGCAGTGCCATGTAGTCGAGCTTGTCTCCGAAGAGCGACACTGCCTGCGACCAGGAAAAAATCTGGAACTCGGCGTTCTTCAGCACGGGCAGCATCTGGTTCTTGCCCTTGGCCCGCGACTCGGAAACCGACTCGGCAATCCCCGACTCGGCGCTGAACTTCTCGGCCTGCTGGTCGAGCGGGTCCCAGGGCGGGGCCGCGGGACTCTCGCGTTCTTCGGGGTCCATTTTAGTGCCTATTCCGGCCGTAGCGCGGAACCGGGTACTCGCGCGCCATTTCCCCGTAGTATGCCTCGACCCGTTCGGCCAGCTTCGGCCATGAGAAACCTTGCGCCCGCTCAAACCCGTTCTGCCCGAACCGGCGCGCCGCCTCGCGGTCAAGGAGTATCTTCACAATCGCCCGGGCGATGGCCGGTGGGTCGCAAGGCGGAACCAGCAGGCCCTCCCGGTTGTCGGTCATGACCGTGCGGTAACCGTCAATGTCGGACGCCACCACCGGCTTGCCCGTGGCCATCGCCTCGAGCAGCACGATGCCGAAACTCTCCTGTCCGGTGGCCGGCGAGCAGTACACGTCGCAACTGGCGTAGTACTTGGGCCGGTCCTCGTTCTGCACCAACCCGGCCCAGCGCACGTGCTCCTGCACTTCCTTGCTCAGGTATGACTTGTACGAGTATCCAAGCAGGCCGGTCCCCACGACGACCAGTTCGACATTCGGGACGTGCTTCACGATTTCGGGCATTGCCGTCAGAAGGTGTTTGAGGCCTTTGCGCGGCTCGAACCGGCCGACAAACAGGATTCGCGGACGGTCATCCTCCATCCCGGGCACCCGCCCGGCGTCGGGCCGGAAGAAGTTCAGGTCGATTCCATTCGGGATAATCCGGTATGGCCCGGGGAAGTACTTGGCGCAGGATATCCGCGCCGTCTCGGACACGGCAATCAGACCCTGGACCGCGTTGAAATAGGGCATCAGTTCGGTGCGAAACAAGGCATACCCCAGGCTCTGGTCGTGGCCGGCGTGAAAAGTAACGACATTGAGGGTACGCGAGGCCTGGATCGCGGCCATCGGCAGGGTCGGCGCCAGCGAGCCGTGGATATGGACGACATCAAAACGCTCCTGGTTGAAGTACTTCCTTATCTGGGCTGCCGGTCGCCACGCCACGGACACCCGGGCAAAGGATTTGTTCGAACGGATGACCCAGCCGTCGCCGATTCGCTTCACGTGCTCTTCGCCCGGCATCTCGGCCGTGCATTCCATCATCCGGCCGCCGACCTTCGCCGTCAGCACCTTCACGACGTGGCCCCGTTTGCGCAGTTCGATTGCCAGGAAATAGACGTGCTCGGCGATCCCCCCGATGTACGGGTAGTAGTTGTCGGTGACCATGCAAATCCTCATGGAGCGGACTCCATGAGGAAGTTCGAAGTCCGAAACCCGAATACCGAATCAATTCCGAATGTCAGAAGATACGCTGATGGAGATTGCAGCCTGGTCATTGATTCGTCATTCGCGCTTCGGACTTCGTCATTTCCTGTGATTGTACGCTTCTACCCCGGCCGCGAGTAGCTTCATCGCCTTGTCCAGATCCAGGCAGTTAAGCACATAAGCGATACGGACTTCATCCTTGCCCTTGCCCGGGGTCGCATAGAACCCGTCCGCCGGCGCAACCATCACGGTCTCATTATTCTGTTGGAAGCTATCCAGCAGGAAGGTGGCGAATTCCTCGCCATCGCGAATCGGCAGCTTGGCGACGACGTAGAACGCCCCCTTGGGCTTCACGCAGACCGCGCCCGGTATCTTCGCGATTGCCGCGCACACCACATCTCTCCGGCACTGGTACTCGCGCCTGACCTCCCGAAAGTAGCTGTCGGGCACTTTCACGGCGGCCATCGCCGCCAACTGGTCCACGGTCGGCGGGCAAAGCCGGGCCTGGCCGAACTTGAGAATTGCCGCCATCAGGGCCGCGTTCCGGCTGACCAAGCACCCGACCCTTGCCCCACACGCGCTGTAGCGCTTGGACACGCTGTCCACCATTATCGCCCGGTCCTCGATTCCCGGCACGTTCATGATGCTTACGTGCTTGGTCTCGTCATCGTAGATGAACTCGCGGTAGGCTTCGTCTCCGATGACGTACAACCCATGCTCGGACGCCAACTCCGCCAGCATCCCGATCTCGGCCCGCGTGTACACCGCTCCGGTCGGGTTGCCCGGGCTGGAATAAATGATTGCCCGCGTCTTCTTCGTGATAGCCCGCTCGAATTCCTCCTTCGGCGGAAGGGCGAACCCGGTCTCGGCCAGGCAGGTTACCGGCACGAGCTTGACGCACGCGGTCGCGGCGAAACCGGCGTAGTTAGTGTAGAACGGCTCGGGCACGATCACCTCGTCGCCGGCATCGGCTACTGCGTCCAGCGCAAAGGAGATGGCCTCGCTGCCGCCGGTCGTCACGATGACGTCGGGCGTCTTCAGGCTGATGCCGACCCCGCGGTAGTATTCGACCAGCGCCGCGATGTACTCGCTCAGGCCCTGCGACGGCCCGTACGATAGCACCTTGATGTCGACGTTGCGATAGCCGTTCATCATCTCGACCGGGGTCTCGACGTCGGGCTGGCCGATGTTCAAGTGATAGACCTTGATTCCACGCGCTCGCGCCCGGTCCGCATAGGGCACCAGCCTCCGAATCGGGGAGGCCGGCATCTCGACCGCGCGACTGGAAAGCCTGACTTCGCTCATTGCGACTCCTCTCACGGGACGCAAGGAGAAAGGACAAAGGGGAAATGTCGAAGTCGGACCTCGGACTTCCCGCTTTCTGCTTTCCCCGTCGTCCTTTGGGGTTTGGTCATTGGGATTTGCCTGGGAATTGGGACTTGGTCATTCCTGTCCTGTGCCAAGCGTCTGGCGTACCGCGTCTTCCGACAGCGGCCCGACCGCGCCGCAGTACCCGAAATCCCCAACCAGCAGTTCGTCCAGCAGTTGCTCCACGTCCGGGCGCGTCAGCCGGTTGTATGCCTCAACGGTCTCGTCAACCGTCACCACCCGGCCCAGCAACTGCCAGGTCCGGCCCAGACGCATCATCCGCGTGCTCGGGCTCTCCAGGGCCAGCAGCACCGAGCTCTTGGTCATGTTCCGCGCCCGCTCGAACTCCTCGTCGCTCAGCCGGTCCCGGCGCAGCCGGGCGAGCTCCTCGCGCAGTACTGCCACGCACCGCGCCAGCTTCCGGTGGTCGGTGACGAGGTAGACGCCGAGCAGCCCGGAATCCGAATACTGCTCGGCGAAACTGCCCACCGAATATACCAGAGCTTCCTGCTCGCGCAAGCGCTGAAACAGTCTTGACGAAACACCGCCCCCGAGCGCCATGTTCAACACGGCCAGCGCGTGACGCCTCGGGTCGGAGTAGACCAGCGCCGGCTTGGCCAGGCACACATAGACCTGAGACAGTTCCTTCTTCGTCTCGGCCAGCACGCGCGGGGGCTGGGCGGCAGCGGCCGTCCGCTTTGACGGCCGGCACGCCACCTGTTTGTCGAGCAGCGACGCCAGGGCCGCGACCAGTCGCTCGTGCTCGACGTCGCCCACTGCGACCGCGACGCCGCAGACCGGGCTGTAGAAGTCGGAATAGAACCCGCGCAGGTCAGTATCGCTCAGACCGGTGACCGAGTCGAGCGTGCCGATGATCGACCGGCCCATCTCGTGCTCGCCGTAGAGCGCGCGGAAAAGGAGGTTCAGCGCCAGCGAGTCCGGGTCCTCCTGGCTGCTGCGGACTTCCTCCGAGACCACTTCCTTCTCTTTAGCCAGCTCCTCGGCTCGGAACGCCGGCCCGCTCACGGTCTCGGCCATCAAGGCGGTCACCGGGCCGAACTGGTCACCGGGGAACCGGCCGTAGAAACAGGTCATCTCTTTGTCGGTGAATGCGTTCAACTCGGCACCGTGCGACTCCGCCGCGATGTTGATGGCAATCACGTCCTTGTCCGGCGTGCCGCGGAACACCATGTGCTCTATCATGTGGGCGATGCCGCCCTTGCCGGAAGGGTCGTCGCGGCCGCCGATAAGAAAACTCACCCCGAGCGCCACCGACCGGATGTGCGGCAGCCGCTCGGAAATCACCGTCAGTCCCGACGGCAGGACCGTTGTCCGGATTCCGTCTTTCGCGCCGTTATCCTGCACTTTCACGCTTCTTTCTGTAAACGGAAGACAGGGGTCGAAGCACCGGCTGCAGTTCGACCCCTGTCCGTCCTCAGCTTATTCGGATCAACGCCTCGGCCCGCGCCGGTCGCCACCGCCACGGAACGGCGGCCCGCCGCGCCGCGGCGGCCGGGCGGCGATGCCCGAGTCGTCGGACTTCGGTATCTCGCCGCGCTCTTCCATCGCCTTGCGCCGCGACAGGTTCAAGCGACCCATCTCATCAATCTCCACGACCTTGACCCATACCTTGTCGCCCTCTTTCACCGCGTCCTCGACCCGGTTGTACCGCTCCGGCCCGAGCTGGGAGATATGCACCAGCCCTTCCTTGCCGGGCAGCACCTCGACGAACGCGCCGAAGTTCATGATGCGGGTCACCGTTCCCTCGTACAACTTGCCGACCTCGGCCTCTTCCACAAGCGACTCGACCCACGCCTTGGCCGCGTTCAGCGAATCGACCTTGTTGGAAGCGATGGTCACCGTGCCGTCGTCCTCGATGTCGATGGTCGCGCCGGTCTCCTCGGTGATCTTCCTTATCATCTTGCCGCCGGGCCCGATGACGGTACCGATCTTCTCTTTGTCGATTACGATGGAGACGATGCGCGGGGCATACTTCGAGAGGTCGGGCCGCGGCTTGTCGAGCGTACGATCCATGATGTCGAGCACCCCGAGCCGCGCGGTCGTCGCCCGGCGGATGCCCTCGGCCAACACCGAGTACGGCACGCCCGGCAGCTTCAGGTCAAGCTGTATTGAGGTAATACCGGCACGCGTGCCCGCGATTTTGAAGTCCATGTAGCCGTAGTGATCCTCGTCGCCCATGATGTCGGTAACGATGCGGTACTTCGCGCCCTTGCTGATGTCGCCGTCGGTAATCAGGCCCATCGCCATGCCCGCGACCGCCGCCTTAATCGGCACGCCCGCGTCCATCAGGGACAGCGAGCCGGCGCAAATCGACGCCATCGACGAACTGCCGTTCGACTCAAGGATGTCCGAGACAATCCGCACCGTGTACGGAAAGTCGTCGTCCGTCGGGATGACCGCTTCGAGCCCGCGCTCTGCCAGGTCGCCGTGGCCGATTTCCCGGCGGCCCGGGCCGCGCAGGAACTTGACCTCGCCGACCGAGAACGGCGGGAAGTTGTAGTGGAGCATGTAGGACTTCCGCTCCTCCACTTCGAGCTCGACATCGTCGATGACCTGCTCATCCTGCCTGGTGCCGAGCGTGGTCGCGGCGAGCGACTGGGTCTGGCCGCGGGTGAACAAGGCCGAGCCGTGCGCCCGGGGCAGTATGCCGACCGAGCAATCAATCTGCCTGACCTCGGTCTCGTTCCGGCCGTCGAGGCGCACGCCGGTCGCAAGCACCCGGCGCCGCATCTCCTCGCCGGTCATCTCGTCCAGCACTTCCTTAATCTGCCGGTCCGACCCCGGGAACTTCTCGGCCAGCTCGGCAATCACCGCCCGGCGAGTGTCGCCGCGGGCATTGCCGCGCGCCAGCTTGTCCACGATGTCGTTGGCTGCCTTCACCCGGTCGGCCCCGACCCGGCGAATCTCAGCCTCAAGCTCGGGCGCCACGTTCGGCTTGTCGCAGACGAGCTTCGGCTTACCCACGAGGGCCCGCAGTTCGTTCTGCAGGTCAATCGTCTGCTTGATAACCGGCAGGGCCAGTTCCCAGCCCTTGTCGATGTCCTCTGGCGACACCTCGCGGGCCTGTCCCGCGATGGTCATCACCTGGTCGCCGATGCCGACGTAGAGCATCCACATTTCGGCTTCGGTTTCCTTCGCCATCGACGGGTTCAGGACGAACTCGCCCGCAATCTTCCCGACCCGGCACGCGCCAAGCGGCCCCTGGAACGGGATATCCGATATGTGCAGCGCCGCCGATGCCGCAATCAGGCCCAGGAACTCGCTCTCGTTCTCAAGGTCGGTCGAAAGCAGGTACTCAATAATCTGCGTGTCGCTCCGGAAATTGGGCGGGAACAGCGGGCGGATAGGCCGGTCAATCAGACGGCAGGTCAGCGTTTCCTTATCGCGCGGCTTTCCCTCGCGCTTGAAGAACCCGCCCGGTATCTTGCCCGCGGCATAGGCCAGCACGCGGTAGTCCACAATCAGCGGAAAATAGTCCAGGTAATCCTTCGGCGGGTCCTTGGCGTAGACCGCGCTCGCGAGGATTACGGTGTCGCCGTAGCGGGCGAGGATTCCCCCGTCCGACTGCCGGGCGACCTGTCCGTGCTCAAACGACAGTGTGCGGCCGCACACTTCCTTCTCAACTCTTTGCATCTTAACCTCTCAACTTCAGGTCAGCCACGATTTTCTCGTAGCGGGGTTTGTGGTGCTTAGCGAGATAGTCAAGATGGCGACGGCGCTCGTTCACGAGCTTGATGAGCCCGCGTCGCGAGTGCTTATCCTTCTTGTGAATTTTCAGGTGTTCGGTCAGCATCCCGATTCTTTCAGTGAGGATTGCGACCTGCACCTCCGGAGACCCGGTATCCTTTTCGTGGATCTTGTAGGCTCCGATCAGCTTGTCTTTGGTCTCTTTGGTCAACGGCATTTATTCATTCCTCCAATGATTAGCGTCCAGAGAATAGCCAATTCGCTCGGAAAGTCAACCCGCGCCCGAAGCGGGGAGAGTTAGAAGTTAGCAGGTAGGTGTTAGGAATTCGGCGGCATCCGCCACTGCTAACCCCTAACTCCTAACTCACTAACTAACGTCTGCCACTGCTAACCGCTAACGGCTAACTGACTAACTAGTCCGCGGCGAAGCCGCGCCCGAAAGCTCCTCGGAAAGCTCCTTAGAAAACTCACTCGAAAGCATCTTCAAGAGCTTGTTCAAAAGCTCATTTGAAAGCTCATTTCAAAGCTCGGCGAAAAGCTCGTTGAAGAGCTCCTCGCAAAGCTCAGTCCAAAGCTCGCGGAAAAGCTCGGCGCAAAGCTCGTTTCAAAGCTTGGTTCAAAGCTCGCGTCAAAACTCGGTTCAAACCTCGTTTCAAAGCTCGTTCAAGACCTCATTCGAAAGCTAACTCGAAAGCTGCTTAGGGGCCGACCCCTCAGAGTCTTATCCCGTCTGCCCGACATGGCTTAACCGGCTGACTGTGCTGGCGTTAGGCCTGATTGTGACCTGTCGCGAAACCGGTGGCGATGAGACAGTGCCTCGCCCGCCCGCCAACCCCGCGGGGAAACGTCGATTCCGGCCCCTGCGTCCTATCCTTTCCGGTTGCTTGGTCCTTTGTCCTTATCACTTGGTACTTGCCCGTGTGCGCCGTGTCACTGAAACCCGCGAATCGTGGCGGCAGACATGGGCTTGCACGCGGGCAGGACGGCTGACGGCTTGCGGCTCACGGCTTCCGGCCGACCGAGAGTGTCCACAGACTTGAGTCGCGCCATTCGTGGCCGGACACAGGGTCCGACACGTGGCTGCACACGTGGCCGGACAAACGACCGCACAAACGGCCTGACAGATAGTCCGACACATGGCCCGACAAACGGTCCGGCAGAGGTCGGTCTGCGTGTAGGTCTAGACGTGTCGGCAGACGACGTTCTTCGTGGTCCCGTACACCGTCCAGCGCATGGTTGTCAAAACCCCGTTCTTCATGGTCGTCGTCATGGTATCACTCACGGTGCGGCGCATCTAGGCCTAGACCTCGGTCATGATGGCGTCCTTCATGGAATCCTGCACACAGGGGGAGACCATCTACCCCATGACGTAGGTGCCGATCCCTCCGCTGCTCCCCGTGCCGCTCTCGGGGCCGGCGGTGCCTCTTCCTAACCTTCCTATCCAAGGGGCCTTAGCACCTGAGCCGCCGTCCACCCCTGCCGACCGATGCCCCGTCGCCCGCTCGGGGCAATCGACACTCGTCAATCGTCAATCGCCAATTCCCGCGGCCCAATCCGGTTACAGGCTCCGGATTCTCGCCGCGACCTGTTCTCGGTCTCTATCCACGGATACGTCTGCTTTTGGCTTTCACCGAGTTAGAGACTGAGAAAGCCTGAAACATGACACTGGGCGCTAACACGCTGACAACCGGGCGTTCCTCCATCTTTCATCTTCCATCCTCCATCTTCCATCGTCCGGGGGACAACCGGCCCCGTCACCCCCTTCGACACGGTCTCCGTCACGGGCCTCGACACGAACCTCCTGACCGGCATCGTCACGCCAGCCGTGACTGCGCTCCTCACGCTCTCCGACACGGCCCTCGTCACGAGCTTCGTCACGGCTATGGTCACGGCCACTCTGACTCAATCCGAGACCGCGGCCGTCACGACCTCCGTCACGCCAGCCGTCACGGGTCTTGTCACTTGCTCCGACACGGTCTCCGTCACGGTGCCCGTCACCGAGACCGTCACGGCCTTCGTCACGATGCCCGTCACGGCCTCCGTCACGCAAACCGACACGATGGGCCAGCGCGCGTGCCCGTTCCGGCTTGACTGCGGGCATGGCTTGTATATTCTCAGGCCTATGGCAACGCCCGCCCCCGACGCCCTCCTGCGTCTCACTGACCGCTTCGACCAAGGTCGCAAGGTCTTCCTCTCCGGCGACTACAAAGAAGAACAACTCCGCGCCGAGTTCCTGACGCCGCTCTTTGAGTCCCTCGGCTGGGACGTGTACAACCGGGCCGGCCTGTCCGAGACCTTCAAGCAGGTCATCCACGAAGAGTCAATCAAGGTCGCGGGTGCTTCCAAAGCACCGGACTACACCTTCCGCATCGGCGGCCGCCGCACCTTCTTCGTCGAGGCCAAGAAGCCTGCGGTCAACGTCGCCGAAGACTCCGGCCCGGCCTTCCAGTTGCGCCGCTACGCCTGGACCGCCCGGCTGCCGGTCTCAATCCTCTCCGACTTCGAAGAGTTCGCGGTCTACGACTGCCGCCTCCGCCCGTTCAAGACCGACAAACCCGCAACCGCCCGCACCATGCTCCTCGGGTTCCAGGATTACGCCACGCGCTGGGACGAACTCTCCGGCCTCTTCTCGCCCGACGCCATCCAGCGCGGCGCCCTTGAGCGCTACGTCGAGTCAACCAAGACCAAGAAAGGCACGACCGCGGTTGACGACGCCTTCCTTGAAGAGATTTCCCGCTGGCGCACGCTGCTGGCCAAGAACATCGCGCTCAGCAACCCGCGCCTCTCCACC
>JAPLUO010000173.1 GCA_026397595.1 Caldifarciminota bacterium | reverse complement strand
ATTACCGCCGGGAGAGACAATCTTGGCGTGATGGTCGCACCATGCGGGGCGAATGGTCTTCTTCCCGGCGGGGTCACCACAATCTCCGTTCTGCATAAGCAACCTACAATTGTACTGCATGGATCCAGTATGACATATGAGGAGTGAAGGGGAAAGGGGAAATGGCGAAGTCTGGATTGAGCCGGGTGTCTGCAGTCCTGGCTTTGTCATTATGCCTTTCCACTTTCCACTTGGCGCACGGCGCTGAGCCGGGCGCTGTTAATGGTTTCGTGCGGGATGCGAGCGACGGCGAGCCGCTGGCGTACTGCAACGTGTACCTTGATAAGACCGAGTTCGGCGCGGCTACGAACGATAAGGGTTATTTCTACATCGGGCACGTGCCGGCCGGCAAGTACGACTTGGTGGCGTCGTTCGTCGGGTACAAGAACGAGAAGCGGACGCTTTCCGTCGGGCCGAACCAGGTCGTGAACGTGAACCTCGAGCTTTCGCCCGGGGCGATCGAGCAGAAGGAAGTGAAGGTGACCGCGGACCGGGCGCGGTTTGAGCGCGAGGTGGAGGTTTCGGCCGTGCGGCTGGAGACGAAGCAGTTGCAGTTCATCCCCAAGGTCGGCGGCGAGGTGGATTTGTTCCGGACGATTCAACTGCTGCCCGGGGTGATTGCGACTTCGGACTTCTCGAACCGGCTGTACATTCGCGGCGGGTCCCCGGACCAGAACCTGATTCTCTTGGACGGCATCACCGTGTACAATCCTTCGCATTTGTTCGGGTTGTTCTCGCCGTTCATCGCCGAGGCGGTGTCGGACGTGACTCTGCTCGCGGGCGGGTTCCCGGCCATGTACGGCGGGCGGCTGAGCTCGGTGCTGGACGTGACGACGAAGGAGGGGAACTCGAAGCGCTACACCGGCGACGTGTCGGCCTCCGTGATTGCGGCGCAGGGGATGGTCGAGGGACCACTGCCAGGAGCCAAGGACAAAGGGGAAAGTGGAAATGGCAAAGGGGGGAGTGCGAAGGGAGAAGGGGAAAATGGAAATGACGAAGTCGGAGTGGCGAATACGGACTCCGCACGCGACAATGGTCAATCGTCAGACGGCTTCCGACCTTCGGGGTCGTTTCTGCTTGCCGGGAGACGGACTTATCTGCCGGACGTGCTACTGAAAGCCTTCGGTATTGACGGGCTGGGTTACTATTTCTACGACCTGATGGGCAAGGTGAACTATGAGCCGTGGAAGGACTCGCGGTTCACGCTGACCGGGCTTGCGGCCGAGGACGTGCTCAGTTTCTGGGATCCGGAGGACGCCACCAGCGGGAAGAGCACGCTGACCTGGGGTAACCGCGGCGTGTCCGTACGCTGGAACCGGGTGTTCACGCCGATTCTGTACGGCGAGGTAGTCGGCGCGTGGAGCAACTTCTACTCCAACTTCAACGTGAGCCTCGGCACGCCTGACACCATCAAGATGTCGACCGACCTGACCGACTTGACGCTCAAGGCCGACCTTACCTGGTATGCGGCAGACCGGCACACCGCCGACTTCGGGTTCGACGGCCGGTTCGCGCGCAACGGCATGTCGTTCGTGTATGACACGGCCGGGTTCAACACCGCGGATACGCTCTGGCCGCTCGCCGTGTACGCCGAGGAGAAGTGGGAGGCGGTCCCGGGCAAGCTGTATGTGAAACCGGGGTTCCGGCTGAGCTACTACACCAAGGGCCGGCGGTTCGCGCCTGAGCCGCGGCTGGGACTGAAGTATCACCCGCGGAAGAACACGGCCCTGAACCTGGCGGTGGGCCGTTTCACGCAGCCGATGGTGACTTTGAACTCAACCGACGCGGTAATGTCCATCTATGACATCTGGCTGCCGGTGCCGGCGACTCGCGCCCTGCCCAACGCGCTGCATTACATCGCGGGCGCGGAGCAGTGGTTCGGCCGCGACATCGTAGTGTCGCTCGAGGGCTACTACAAGGACTACAACAACCTGCTCGAAACCCGTTACGGCGATTACTTCACCCAGCCGGATTCGCTGCTGACCGCGAACGGGTATTCGTATGGCGCAGACCTGATGATCCGAAAGACCGAGGGCTGGGTGAACGGCTGGGTTTCGTACTCGTACATGTGGACCCGCCGGAACATCGGGGACGAGGTCTACCACCCACACTATGACCGGAGGCACAACACGAACGTGGTGCTGACCTTCCCGCGCCTTTTCTGGGGCATCGACGTCTCGGCCAAGTGGACCCTCGGGACCGGGCTGCCGTATTCGGGAATCGAGAGCTACTACCGACACTACGTCGTCGAACCCTGGGAGGGCAAGTGGGGCTACTGGATGTTCGTGAACGGGCCGCGCGATGCGTTCCGCTACCCGGTCTACCACCGTCTCGACGCGGGCATGACCAAGACCTGGAAGAAGAAGTGGGGCGAGATTTCCGCGTTCCTCGACGTCACCAACGTCTACAACGCGAAGAACGTGCTGCTCTACTACTGGGACGTGGATGACAACGGGCTGCCGGTACGGCACAGCATCGGCATGATTCCGATACTGCCGACAATCGGAGTCAAGGTGAGGTTCTAGGTGGCGGAGAAGTCAGAAGCCAAGAGCCAAAAGGCAAAAGCCAAAACCGGTCGGGGCTTGTGGCTTGTGGCTTGCGGTTTGTGGCTGGTTCTCGTTGCCTGCGAGGTCGTGCCGTCGGAGCAGTTCACGCCTCAGTTGGTGGTGCACGGGCAGTTGCAGGTAGGGAGTACGGACGGCTTGTACGTTCAGGTCAACCGGACCTACAAGACCGGCGAGTCCTACGATTGGTACTTCGGCGACCCGAGCATAGTCATCTGGCACGGCCTCAATTTCACCGGACCGACTGTGTGGAACACCGGTGACGATGCGCACTTCGGCTTCTATCCGCGCCTTGCCGTCAGTCCCGGCGACACGTTCGACATTGTGGTCGCCGAGCAGGGCTTCGACACCGTGCGAGGGCGCACGGTGGTGCCGGACACGTTCCGGTTCCTGTATCCGCGCGACGGCGATACCGTCACGCTGTCCGATTCGCTGGGCTGGACGCGGAGCCGGACCGCTGCAGGGTATTACTTCTCGATACTGACCGACTACAACGGGGAGTTGTCGATGTACGACGTCGTCATCGGCAACGATTCCACGGGGCAGGGCTACGATTCGACCAAGGTGCACTTCCCACGGCTGTTCTTCTACTACGGTGACAAGCCCGGCTGGAAAACGCTCGCGGTGTACGCCGTGGACTCGAACTACTTTGACTGGATGAGGCTGGTCGGCTATGGCGCCGGCGGCGGCACGCCGCCGGAAACGACGTATCTCACTGGGGGGCTCGGCGTGTTCGGGTCGGCCGCGGTCGAAACCCTGAGTTTCTACCTGAAGACTGATACGACATCACGGACACAACCGCACTATCCGACAGGGGCTGTCGAGGACAAGCCAGACGCTGGATGTCAGAATGCAGAAGTCAGAATCCGGCAGCCCGGGCTGCCGACACCATACCCAAGACCTGAGTTGCGCTAAGCCTCAGGCTCGGACGCGGCGCGCTGCGGTCAGGACGCGGCGTTGCCTTCGGCGGCTCGTTTCTCGCCGACGACCAGCCACTCCGCGACCGCGGCCAGTAGCTTCTCACGCTCGACCGGCTTGGGGATGAACGCGTCGGCCCCGGTCTTGAGCGCGGCCTGGACGTCCTTTTCGGTCACGCGCCCGGAGAGAACCAGGACTGGCGCATTCGACATCGTGCTGCGCTTGAGCATCGAGCAGACTGAGAAGCCGTCAATCCCGGGCATCGAAAGGTCGCAGATGGCCAGGTCGGGCGGGTTTTCGCGTGCCGCTGTGATCGCGGCCCTGCCGTCGGCTACGCTGGTTACACGGTAGCCGGCCGACTGCAGTATCTTCTCCAGCAGAAGGCGAATCGGTGCTTCGTCATCAACCACCAAAATGTGTTTCATCACTCTGACATTAGGGGGAATTGGGCCGGAAGTCAAGGAAGTAGGTAGCAGGCCAGAGAAATCGAAAGCTGCAAACCGGTTGTTTGGGATGGTGGTGTGATGATAAGGGGTCGCCCCCTCAGGGTTCGATATTGTCCAGCAGGTCCTTCAGGTCGCGCCCGCGCTGGTGATAGGACCGCAGCAACGCCATTAGCCGGCTCCGCTCGGCCTGGCGGACAATCTCGCCGTAGCG
>JAPLUO010000293.1 GCA_026397595.1 Caldifarciminota bacterium | reverse complement strand
TCTGGAGGGGATAAACAGCCTGGTGCAAGCGGCCAAGGCGCGGGCGCGCGGCTACCGCACGGCCAAGAATCTCATCACGATGATCTACCTGATAGCCGGCAAGCTCGACTTTAGCTTACCCACATGAAACAGCGAGGAACCACGTACTTCTTCATCGCTTCTCCTCCTGACTGGTTTCGTCTGATTCACGATTCAGTTCCCGTCCGGGCATCCCGGGCCGAATCGGTAACATTGTACGATTTAGACGCACCCGGTCAACACTGCGGTGCGCCGGCCACGGCCGCCGGCATGTCCGGCCAAAGCAGGCCGGGGCGGGTGCAGGCATCGGCTCGGCTGCTGGGTGACAAAACTTAACTTGACATGGGTGATTTTCCGGTTAGTATATGGCGTCGGTCGCAATAGGGGCCTCGCCACCGACGTAATGCAAGACATGGGCCCCATAACCGCTTGTGTCCCGTTCAGGTCCTGTGAGTTCGTGAGCTTCGTTTCACCGCTCCCTTAGATCCCGCAACGACCCAAGCACAACATGTCCGGAGGTTCTATAATGGGTACGCGCATTTTCGTTGGGAATCTTCCCTTCAGCGCAACCGAAGACCAGCTCAGCCAGCTGTTTGCACCGCATGGCGAAGTTGCGTCAGTCAGTATAGTGAAAGATAAGTTCACGGACCGTTCCCGGGGATTCGCGTTCGTGGAGATGAGCAGCGCCGACGCGGCCACCGCCGCGATTGCGGCCCTTGCCAACCACTCGCTCGACAATCGCCCGCTTACCATCAACATTGCGCGCGAGCGCACTGAGGGTGGTTCGCGCGGTGGTTACGGCGGGCGCTCCTCAGGCAACCGCTCCGGCGGTTACTGATCCGGGAAGCGCTGGTAACACCAGCCTGACTTCACTGAACGGGCGGGGCAACCCGCCCGTCTTGTTTCGAGCGGGGTCTGGCTGGAGCCCAAGCTCAAGCGCAAGCCCAAGCCGAACCGCGTCTGAAAGACAGAGCCGGGCCTGCGCCCGGCTCCGTACGTAAACGCGAAGGACTAGCGGCTGAGCACGATGCGTCCGGACACGGTCTGCCCGGATCCGGTCAGCCGGCAGAAATAGACGCCGCTCTGCACCTCGGCGCCCAAGTCGTTCCGGCCGTCCCACGTCCGCACGCTGCGGCCGCTTAAGACTCCAAGGTGCCGCACCACGCGACCCACGCCGTCGCAGACGACCAGCTCGGCGTTCGCCGGCGCTTCGCACCATAACGTAGTGCGCCCGGCGGTCGGGTTCGGGCCGGCCCGGAGCGCGAGACGTGCGGGCGCCTGTTTCCCTTCCTCGACCCCGGTCAGGAATTGGCCGCGGAACAGCGCCACGGTTCCGTCGTACGCGCTCACCAGCAGGTCCGGCAGTGTGTCCGAGTCCCATTGCCCGAACCAGCAGCGCGAGCCGAAAATCCCCGACCCCTGTACCGGCAGCCCCGCGACCGTCTTTAACGTCTCGGCCGCCTCGAGCACCGGGTCGTCATGCGACCCGGAGTTGCGGTAGAAATAGACGTTCCCGTCGCCCGACCCGCAGATCAGGTCGTTCACGCCGTCGCGGTCGAGGTCGTATACAAATGGGTTCGCGCGGTAGAGGTACAGCGGCACGCCGCCCGCGGCCACGGTTTCCACCTCCTGGAACATCGGCCACGTGTCGGAACCCATGTTCCGGTAGAACAGCACCTGGCCGTTCTCGCACCCGATAATCAGGTCCTTCTTGCTGTCGCCGTTCCAGTCAATCATGAACGGGTACGAATTCGCACCAACGTTCAGGGGCGTCAAATCCATCTTCTGGAATTGCAGGTAGGCGGCGAAACCGGTGTCGCGCCAGACCCAGACGTTGAAATAGCCGTTGCGGTCGCCGGAAACAAGGTCCGGGTGGCCGTCAGAGTTCCAGTCCACAACCTGTGGACTCGCTCCCTGGCATCAGCCATAAGGCAGGGTTACGTCCACCCCGCCCGACTGGAAGAAAGTGTATCCATTGAACGCCGGGGCTGTGTCCGGCCCCTGGTTCAGGTACAGCCGGATCTTGCCCGAGTCGTACTGGCCGAGGATGAGGTCCTTGGTGCTGTCCTGGTTCCAGTCGTACATTGTCGGCGCGCCGTAGTAGCCGACGTCAATCGGCGTGCCGTTATCATTGATCAACTCCGGGCCGGTAAAACGCGGCGTCACTCCCAGCGCCAGCGGCACGAAGAGGACAACCGCAGCTAGCACAAACAACTTCTGCATACTCAACTCCTTTGCCCCGCCTACGGGGTGTATGCGGCAATTCTAATGCCTCATCCGGCCGAGTGTCAAGCTGGCCGGCTGCTCAGCGTTTGACGATGAACGGATTGTCGCCCTTGCAGCGCAGCTTGCGCACGACAATCGCGACCCCGGCCGCAATCGCGGCCGCAGCCACCAGCAGCAACGGCCAGTAAACTATCCAGACCATGCCTGCCCCATTCCTCCGTCCGCCGCGCCGTCCGGACCAATTCTCATAGAGCAATCCTAGTTCAACCAGCCTCGCTGTCAACCATCAGCCATGGCCCGCAACCCGCTATCCGCCTCACGCCGCCGGTGGCTGGCACCTTGAATATGACCTTGGGCGCGAACGCGCCTCACTGGAAACTCGCGGCGAAGCCGCGCGGTACGCACGAAATCGGAAGTGCCCAGACTTCTGCCTAACCCCGGTTTCCGGATTCGGGCAGTTCAGCGGCCGGCCCGCGCCGCGAAGGCAAACGCGCCGAAATACGTGCGCCACCGGGCCGCGGACGAACTGTACTGATTGTCGGCGAAGAAGTAATCGACCAGAACCTCACGCACGCGGGTCAACTCTCTCAGGCGACCGCGGTTTGCGGCGTCCGCGATAGTCAAATCGAGCAGTTCGAGGGCACGCTCGACCGCTCTTGTGCAGTAGTCGGCGTTGCCCCGCTCCTTCCAGCTCAAGGCCCGTTCGACCTCGCTGCCGGTGTTGGCCATCTGCTCGACAAGACTGAACTGGAGCCACCGGCCGGCCGCCAGCTCCCGGTGCTGCGCCGTCACCTTGCCACCAGCCGGTTCACTATCGCGACTATTGCCTTGCGCGTTTCCGCATCGTCAACGCCACGGCTGCGGTTGCCCGTGGACGGGCGTATGTTGATCATCGAATCGAACTCGACCCATTCCTCGCCGGCTACTCCCGGGTAGAGATTGATGCCCCAGAGGTGCCGCTGCTCGGAACCATCTTCCAACAGCAGAGCTTCCTCGTCGGAATGGAGTTCGCCGCCAATCGCCATCACCCCGCGCTCGATGTCGACGACGGCCTTCACCAGGTCGCCGAACTGGGCTTTGGCAATCACTTCCAGTTCGACTTGCGGTATGCGGTCACGGACCATCGTCATCGCTGCAAGTCTAGCCCGGCTGCCGCAGCGGTCAAGTCTGCCGACTGTCCGCGCCGTGGCCCAGGCCGGCTGCAGGCCTCGGATTCCAGTCATGTCGCCGAGAGTCCGCGGTTCATCATACTGAACCGCGTGGGAAGCGCCGCAGGACCCGACGTCAGAAGCGGGGAGTCCGACACTGCCACCGGCAACCGAAGCCGAGTCTGAGTCTGAGTCTGACGAGAGGGTCTCTTGTCTGGGTCACTCGAATGCTGAAAGCATCCTGCAAAGCTTCTCTGAAAGCTCGGTGGAAAGCTCGCCGGAATCAAAGCTCGGTCAAAAGCCCGTTTCAGTCCTCGTTCTAAACCTCAACCTAAACCTTAACCTAAACCTCATTCAATTGCACCCCGGGGGGCAGTCTCCAGTCCGTACCCCATACGGGAGAATTGTGGTTCCGTGCCGGCCCCGAGCTACATGTTGTATGCCGCTGTTGACCCATGTGCGAACAGGGAACTGGTCACCGGAAACTCGCCCCCGCAGGGCGCGTGAGCATTCGTCGGAAAACGCCTTGTGTCTCTCGAAGTAGGTATCGGTGTTCGTCTGAATGTATGCTGAACTGTGTCGCGACCGGCGTCGGCACGCGCGTCTGTACCTGAATCTCAACCTCAATCTTAACCTCGATCTTCTGTCCTGTCCGGCGCCAAACCGCGCGCTGTTCGCAGAGCCGTTCAGGAAGCCCAACGCGTCGTCGCTCGCGTCAAAGCTCAGTTCGAACCTCCGTCTGAACCTTAACCTGAACCTTAGCCTTTTCCTTACTCGATTGCAGCCCCCCAGGCAGTCTGTGGGCCGCCTACTCCACGGCAGAATTGTGGCTGCACAGTAGCGAGCTACTACATACAGTAGACGGGTATTGCGTCTGGACACCCGCCGATAGCATGGGCTAAAGTGACCCTGCGTCGTGGCGCTCCGCCCGGCACTCGCATCGGGATTGCGGCCTTCACTTCGGTTCTGACTTCACCACCAAGCCGCGAATTCGGCCCGCGACTGACTGCGCTACTTATCTGGCGGCTGAAAGCGCAAGTGAAAGTGCGAGTCACGGCGCAGTTGGCTGCCGAACTCGACCCCGAACTGGCTGCGGCGCTGATGGCGCGGTTGACTGCACCCTTGTATGCCGCGCTGACTTCGGCGTTCTTCCCCGCGCTGGCTCCGGCCTTCTACCCGGTGCTGAAGTCCGGGCTAAGTCCTTGATTGACGGCCACATTGACGGCCGAGTTGTATCCGGCATTGAATGCCGGAGTCACTCCCGGATTGACCCCCCTGTTGCCGGTGCAAGTGCCGGCTTGAGCCCCGGACCGCAGGCCGCCGGTTGGGACCGTCATCATTCAGGTCGGTGAGATTCCATGTATGCCGACATGACCGAACGCTACCAGGCTTCGATGATTGCTCTCTGCGCAATCGAAGTAGAGGGATTGCCAAGGGGCGGGCCTTTGCCCTCCCCTTCTGCCAACTCCTCTCTGCTAACTGCTAACTGCTAACTGCTCGTCACCTCGACTATGCCCGGCAGCTCTTCCGTCTCTCGCATGGCCGGACCATCTCCGGCCCGACGCTCGCGAAAGAAGCCCAGGTGCTCTTGGAGAAGTGGCAGTCCCGCGGCCTTAGGCCCGATGTCCTCGCAGCGATTCGCACCGACGTCTTCAGCGTCCCCGCGCCGGAGCCGTAATGGAGGGACGCTATCCGCTTGGTCAATGGCCGCAAGCTGTAAGCTGTGAGCTGCCGGCTGCAGGCTGTCGCGCTACGCTTGCAGGCCGGAAGTGCTAAAGGAAATCTGCCGGGCAGTGTTCAGCCTGGAGACTGACTGAAGAGCCCCGCCAATCTTCAATCTGGAATCAACAATCTTGAATGCTGTGGGGAGGTGGACTAGAACCGCGGCGCTGACGAGTTGGCCAAGGCCGGTTACAGGTCCCGGATTCTTTGCCTCACGCCGCCCACTGCTGGGCTATCAGCTCGGCCTGTTGCAGCACGGTCACGGTCGCCTTCTCTTGCTTGTCCGGCGGGTAGCCGTGGTTGCGGAGCACGCGCTTGACCAGCACGCGAAGTCTCGCTCTAGCGCTTTCCTTGAGTGACCAGTCAATCGGCGTGTTATCCCTGACCTTACCTGCTACCTCGCGCGCAATCGTCAGTAGCGTCTCATCGCCGAGTACCTTCACTGCGCTGTCATTGGTTTCCAGCGCGTCGTAGAACGCCAGTTCCTCGTCGGTCAGTTTCAGTCTTGCACCCCGCTCAGCCGCCTGCCGCATATCCTTCGCCAGCCCGATGAGCCGTTCGATGACCTGCAGCGTCTCAATCGCCCGGTTGTGGTACTCGGCAATCGCCCGCTCCAGCATCTCGGCAAAGGAACGCGACTGCACCAGGAACGTCCGCGACCGGGTCTTTATCTCGTCGTTCAGCAGCTTCCGCAGCAACTCCACCGCGAGGTTCTTCTGCGGCATCCCGCGCACCTCGGCCAGGAACTCGTCCGAGAGGATCGAGATGTCCGGCTTCTTCAGCCCTGCCTCGGCAAAGATGTCAACCGGTTCCTCTGCGGCGATGGCCCGCGACACTATCTGCTTGATGGCTTGGTCCATCTCTTCTTCGGTCAGTTTCCGCTCAGAAGCCTTGCGCGCGATAGCCGACCGCACCGCTTGAAAGAACCCGACGTCGTCGCGTATCTTGGTCGTCTCCGGCCGGGGCACCGACAGGGCAAACGCCACGGAAAGCTCTTTCACCGCTTGCAGGAATCGCTCGCGGCCCTTGTCCTGTGCGAGGACATGCTCCTGCGCCTTGGGTAGGAGCGCCATCCGCTGCGTCGGCTTGCCGGTCCAATCCGACCAGTCGAACCCGTGGAGCAAGTCGCAGCATACCTCATACTTGGTCAACATCGCGGCCACGGCCTCGTTCTGGTCAACGGTCGGCTTGCCCTTGCCGCCGCTCTCGGTGTATGCGGCCAGCGCCTTCTTGAGCGAGTCCGCGATGCCGATGTAATCGACTACCAACCCGCCCGGCTTGTCCCGGAACACGCGATTCACCCGCGCAATCGCCTGCATCAGTCCATGCCCGCGCATCGGCTTGTCCAGGTACATCGTGTGCAGGCACGGCGCGTCAAACCCAGTCAACCACATGTCGCGAACGATGACAACCTGGAACGGGTCTTTCGGGTCCTTGAATCGGTCTGCCAGTTGCTTCCTGCGATCCTTGTTACGGATGTGCTGCTGCCAGTCGGCCGGGTCAGAGGCCGAACCGGTCATCACAATCTTGATTCTGCCCCGGGCATCATCCTTGTCGCCCCAATCGGGCCGCAGCTTAACGATCTCGTTATAGAGGTCCACGCATATCCTGCGGCTCATGCATACGACCATCGCCTTGCCTTCCATCACCTCAAGCCGCCGCTCCCAGTGCTGGACGAAGTCCTTGGCTATCTCCTGAATCCGCTTGTCCGCGCCGACGACCTTTTCCAGCCTGCCCCACCGCGACCGCAGCCGCTCCCGCTCGGGCGGCTCCTCATCCTCGGTCACTTCCTCGAACTCGGCGTCAACCTTAGGCTTCTCCTCCTCGGGCAAGTCCAGCTTGGCCAGCCGGCTCTCGTAGAAGATGCGCACGGTAGCCTTGTCCTCAACCGCGCGCAGGATGTCGTACACGCTGATATTGTCACCGAATACGTGCCGCGTGCTTCGGTCGTTAAGCTCGACCGGCGTCGCCGT
>JAPLUO010000422.1 GCA_026397595.1 Caldifarciminota bacterium | reverse complement strand
TTTGCTCATAATCTTAGACTACCTTTTGGTTAGCCTAAGATTATGCGGAGAGGTGCCCCACAAAGTGTGAAGTTCGCCCTGAAAAGAACCCGAACTCCGAAGCTCTAACATGGGGAATTCACGCAGGTTTCAGGTTCAATGGCGCCCGGGAACGCAGCGACAAGCTGCTCCTTCAGGTAATTGGCCAGGTCCTGATACTTGTCAATGTGTGCGATGAAAACGGTCAGCTTAGCCACGAGGCCTCCTTGCTTTTCCAAGACGCTATGCTCATTTTCCGCAACCGCTCGGGCGCCGGCGGTTCGGGTCTCGCATCGCCGCCAGTTTAGGCGAGGGGCAGATGGCTGTCAATTTCTGCGGCGATGGCCCAGCGCCAGACGGACGCTGCTCATGCGGGTCGTCGTAGTCCCAGCCGCTCGTTCCGAAGCCTGCCCTGAGCGGAGCCGAAGGGGTGGCGCAGCCACACCCGCGCAACGGCCGCCAATGTGGCCGCCGCTTGACTCCTGCCCCATTCGGCTTATCCTCTCCCATGATGCCCGACGGGAACCCGACGAATCTGCTCTACTACGGCGACGAGCTTGACATCCTGCGCCTGCGAACAAGAAGAGGGTAGATGGAGTCGCTGCCGCTGTTCAGCCCGCCTGATGTCCATTCCGACTTCGACCCGAACAGCACGGCAGTACTCCACACTGGCGACGCGCTAAGATTCCTCCAATCGCTGCCTGACGGGCTGGCCACGCTCATCATCAGTTCGCCGCCCTACAATCTGGGCAAGGAGTATGAACGTAGGCAGAACGTCCGGGCGTATCTCGACGGCCAGACGCCGGTACTGACCGAGCTGGCAAGAGTTCTCGCCGACAACGGCAGCCTGCGCTGGGAAGTCGGCACCCTAAAGACCCGGATACTTGGCACCGCGGTCCACGTGCCCTCTGGCCGTGAGAGAGTGAGCCAGATGCCATTTCAGTGGGTCGCACGCGACCGGAAGAAGAAGAACGCATGAGAATCGCCGGCCGCTACTCATTCAACCAGGGCGCTGAGCAGGTCAGTGCGCGCTACCCGAAACTGCTTGTGGAGATTGAGGACGCCGTTGAGCATGTCGAAGCCGCCGGGCTCAAGACCAAGGTGAGCAAAGAGAAGACCATGCCCGGCACGATGCTCTTCGACCCGCGCGCTCAACGGCGAGTTCAAGAGGGAATTCACGCAGCACGGCTGGAACAGCGTAAGGGTGATGTGCGACTACTCGACCGATTTCTATGTCAGCGATGCGCCGGCCAGGAAGCCGCCCAAGGGCGCGTTCCGGGAAATGGACTTCGTCAAAGACAAGCTGGGCGTGGAGGTCCAGTTCGGCAAGTATGCCTTCATGGTGTACAACGTCTGCGCCAAGATGACCATCTTCCGCAACCTCGGCTACATCGATGCGGGCGTCGAGATTGTCCCGGTCAAGGGCTTCGCCGAACAGATGTCCTCGGGCGTGTCGTATTTCGAGCAGTTCGTCTGGGATCTAGAGCATGGTGGCGTCGCCGACATAGACATACCGGTGCTGATCCTTGGCATAGACCATGAATAGCCCTGCCCGCAAACGCCGGAGCCGCAAGCCGTGAGCGGTAAGCCGTCAGCCGTCTCCATCCGGCCCGGGCAGTCGCCAGCCGAAACTCGTCACTCGCCAATCGTCACTCGGAAATCCCGTCGTCCCTCCGCCACTCGGTCTCTCGATCCCTCTATCGCCCTTTCGCTTTCTTTGTGCACTCGATCCCTTGATCTCTCGATCTCTTGCTCCCTTTCCCTCTCGACCACTGGACCACTCGACCACTTGGCCACTTCTTCCTTCCTTGACTCCGATGGGCGCAGGAGTAGATTCTGACCGGAATACCATGACCGGTCCCGGCTATGTCTTCCGATAGCGGCGGAGCCCGTACGCGGGGGCGTGGAGTCAGTGTTCCCGCGAATGCCGCCTGGACCATGACCAACGAACGGATTCGACCGCGCGATTGCGGCCGCGGGAAGAGACACGACCGACAAAGCGAGCACGGAGGTGAA
>JAPLUO010000438.1 GCA_026397595.1 Caldifarciminota bacterium | reverse complement strand
ACAGGTTACGCTGCGGATCAACGTGTCCGACCAAGACGCCTCCTCTCGGAAAGCTTCGGGCTGTCTACCGGCTGCTCAACAATAACCCAAGACTAACATATAACAGGACACTTGTCAAGACTTTTCGGCCGGACTCCTAGTTGAGCTGTATCGACAGCGAGGCGAGATGCTGTTCAACAAGAACATTCGACTTTCGCTATTGGGCACCAAAGAAGGGCGGGAACGACTGCGGAACCCGATGGAGCAAACCCTAGAAGACATCGCCGGGGGTCGTCTCAGCCCGAGCATCTTCACGTTCTATCACACAGGCGTTACGATTGCGGCAGCGACAGCGGAACCCGATTCTGAAGACATCTTGATGGAAGTGCCGAGCATCATAAACGGCTGCCAAACCATCACTATTGCAGGCGAGTTCCTGACAGAACTTGAGAAAAAGAACAAGCCGGACGCCGTGAACCTGTTCAACCAGATAAAGGTCATCGCGAAGGTCATAGTCGGCACCACGGATGAGGAACTAAGGGAAGTTACGAACGCCAACAATCGGCAGATACCCATCGAACCGTGGCAGTTGTTCTCGAACGAACCGATTCACATCGAGATCGAGGCCGCGCTAAAGGAACGCGGCGTCTTCTATGAGCGGCAGAAGGGCAAGTTCGACACCGTGATGAAGAGGCCCGACGTCGCCCGCTCGTATCCGAAAACGAACGGCGGCTACATCAAGTTGGTGGAGTTGGCCCAGGTGATTTCCCTTTTCAGAAGGAACATGCAATGGGCGGCCAAGCCGTCCGAGGTCTTCGTCAATGGCGAGAGGCATGCTTCGATTTTTGACCAATCGATACCAGGATATCCCCAAGACATCATACTCGGAGTAAACTTGCTGAAGGCAATGAGACGAGGGCTTAGCAACTACCTCTCCCTGCCCGCACACGCCGAAGACGCGGCCTCTGCTGTATTGCTCAGACCCTTGGTGAGCGCCTATCTATTCCACATCGGAATGCTGCACTTCTACCAGAATGACAAGAAGAGCGACACGCTGCTGGAGTTCTCCGAGTATCTGTCCAAGATTGCTAGCTCCCGGCTCGTGGGGGAAACACAGACGTTCTACCAGAAGGTCGTCACGAAGACAAAGTCATGGTACCGCGGTGAATCAAAGGGGCTCACGACGGTCGTATCAGGGAGAAGCATGGATAAGTTCTTCACTGTGCTAGCCATCGAGCTTGGAGTCGATATGGAGCAGGGCCTTCTCCCGTTCGGCCCTCGCTCTCGCACCAGGGGCTGACACGCGGACGTCTACCCTGCCATCAGCGCAAGCCCAGTCCGTACGCCGTGAACCGTACACCGTAAGCCGTAGACCGTAGCCGTGGGCCGTAGTCCGTCTCCCCTCGCCCGTCCCACCTGACGGCTGGCAGCTTCGGGTCCGTAGGCCCGTGCCGCGCTAGCGCTCTACGACGAACCTGGCGGTGGCGATGCCCAAGCGGGCGAGATAGACGCCAGCCGGCATTGACGCAACGTCAAGCCGGAATGACGAAGCCCGAAGCACGAATGACGAATGGACAAGGCGGCCTTGGGCGTCGAAGATACGAAGGGAAGTGGTCGAGCGGTCAAGTGGTCCAGTGGTCAAGTGCAGGACGGCTACGGAGCGGCACGGGTTCGGAGAGACCTGCAGTGTGGGACGGAGCCGAGGGAGACTCGCCTGTTCGCTCACCCCGATTTGCGGGCTAAACTCGTAGTGGAGGCCGAGGTCGATGACGCCTGCGTCCGGGAGCGTGTCCGTGCGCGTGGTCCATGCGTGCAGGAGCGAGTCGAGGTCGAGGGGCGCGGTCATCGAGAGGGTGTCGCCGGCGTCGAGACACGGGCTGTCTTCGGCCTGACCGGCGGCAACCTGGCTCAAGTAGTAGGCCCCGCGCGGGCCGGTGATGAAGAGCGGGTCGAGGGACAGGGCATGCGGGCCCGGATGGCAGGCGTAGTAGTTGGTCGGGGTGTTTGCCCACGCGTCGTTGTAGTCGAGGACCGCGGTGTCGTTAAGGGTATCGACGTAGGCGGCCACGCCGCCGCCCATCGGCACAACGCCTTCGGCTCGGTTATGCACGAGGACGTTGTTCTTGAACACCGTTGTCCACGGCTGGCTCAGAAAGGCCGCGCCGCCATAGGCGATTGCCGTTGAGCAGACGTTGGCGACAAAGGTGTTGTTCACGATATAGGCCGCGCAGTTCTCCTGGTACAGTCCGCCGCCCCAGGCAACGCCGCCGGTGGTGGTGCCGACGCGGTTGCCGAGGAACAGGTTCGAGAACACAACCGGGCTGCCGCCGGTAAGACAGAGTCCCCCGCCATACCAGAATCCGCCCCCGCCCCCCAATGCCGCGTTGTCCATGAACACGTTCTGGTAGAAGACCCCGGAACCGGCGCAGTAGACGCCCGAGCCGTAGCGCAAGCCCCCTCCGTCGATGTTGGCGATGGTATCGCCGATAACGAGGTTGTGGTGGAACACGGGCGCACCCGAGGCATAGACGCCCGCGCCGTAGCCGTACGCGACCAGCCGGTTGTTGACGATGCGGTTGTAGCAGATGACCGGCGAGCCCGAGCAGCGGATTCCCGCGCCGAGCGAACCCGGTACGGCCTGCTCGCCCCGGGCAATCGTGAATCCGCGGAGCACGGTCGCGCTCGTGTACTCGATTGCGTCCATCCGTACCACGAGGACCTTGTGGAGGCCGTCAATCACGGTGGAGTCGGGCCCGAATTCGGAAAGCAGCGTAATCCCATCCCGCGCGGGCCAGGTGAGAAATTCGACGTAGGTGCCGGCCGCCACGAGCACCGTATCGCCGGACAGGGCCGCGCTTAGCCCGGCCTGGATGTTTGGCTGCTCGGATGGCACGCGGACTACCGCGGCAGGACAGAGATTCAGCAGTAGTGCGAGTCCAGAGATGACGGTCTTCATCAGGGCCTCCTTTGTGGCGCGCGCGGCAGTACCGGCGCGATCGAGGGATTATAGGCCCGACGCCGGACTGGTCAACCTCGCCGAAGTGCCCCGAATCCGACATTGAACCACAGAGCGCACAGAGCTAACTGAGGATACGGACCCGGACTCCTGGCTTCACCCACTCTGCGTTCTCTGTACTACAAGCGTGCTGGATCGTCGTTTTCGCGACGTTGTTTCTCTTCGCCGCCTCTGTCCTGGGGCCGCCAAGTTCTTGGCAACAGACGGAAAATGCCGTCCGCATTGGCGCAAGAATCGGGTTCGATTCGGGACTCAATCTGTGGAATCTGTACTACAAGCGTACAGGATCGTCGTTTTCTGAAAGATGTTTTCTCAGGCGGCCTCGCGTTTGAGCAGTGCAGCATCGGTCTGACGGAAGGTCAACGCCGTAGTCATGACGGTCTCGCCACGTGGTGTAGCGCGG
>JAPLUO010000024.1 GCA_026397595.1 Caldifarciminota bacterium | reverse complement strand
ATTCAGTATATAGCCAAAATTGAACCCGCTGTCAACGGTCGGTTGATGCGGTTGATTCGGAGCCGGTGGTTACATCGAGGCTATGAAAGCGAAAGCAGTCGCCTGCGCCCCGATGAATCTCTGTTGGAAACGGAGGATTTGGCTTCAGCTATCTATCTATTCAGTATATACAACGGGACTGAAGGTAAATGCAGGCCGGTACTAGCGTTACCGCGCATCAGGGCCAATTGGGTAGGAAAGTCACGCTAGGAAGACAGTGAACAACGTCGGCCAACGATGAACGTTGAACACCTTTCGCCGAAGCAACGCGGCCGCCGACGGTCGACGGCTAGCAGCACTGCTCCCGCCGCCATTCGATTTCTGCTTTACTCCCTTACTCCCTTTCTTCTACCTCGTCACCACGACCTTGCGGACGGCGACCGCTGACGGCTCGGAGTGCACGAAGCAGAAGCCGGACTACGGGTTCAACACCCGACTGCCCATCGCATCGAAGGCGACTGCGTCGGCAGGACGGGCGGCGGAAGTTGCCTTGAAATCTCGGTTGACGGGACCGGGTTTTCATGGTAGATTCCGGGCGTGATAAAGCGAACGCGCGAACTCAAGGTGCTAGCCGGACTGGTGGCAAGGCATCCAGTAGTCGCGATAACCGGCGCCCGGCAGGTGGGCAGGACGACGCTGGCCCGGCAGTTTGCCGCCGGCCGCAGTGGCGGCGTGACGTTCTTCGACCTCGAGAATCCCTCGCACCTGGCCCGGCTGGACGACGCCATGCTGGCTCTGCAGGACCAGCGCGGGTTGGTCGTTATCGACGAGGTGCAGCGCCGTCCCGAGTTGTTTCCGGTCCTGCGCGTGCTGGTCGACCGGCCGCGTAATCGGGCGCGATTCCTCGTGCTGGGCAGTGCAGCCCCGGCCCTGCTGCGCCAATCGTCGGAGACCCTGGCCGGGCGGGTTGCGTATCACGAGTTGGGGGGACTGGCGCTCGATGAAGTCGGCGCTGCCCGCGCCGACGTCCTCTGGCTGCGGGGCGGGTTCCCGCGTTCGTTTCTGGCCCGTACCGGCCCGGCGAGCGCCGAGTGGCGGCGCGGTTTCATCCGAACCTTTCTCGAACGTGACGTGCCGCAGTTGGGCTCGGTCGTCGCCGCGACCACGCTGCGCCGGTTCTGGATGATGCTGGCACACTACCACGGGCAGGTCTGGGACGCATCGGAGTTCGGACGCTCGTTCGGCGTGGCCGATACCACCGTGAGGTCGTATCTCGACCTGCTGGCGTCGGCGCTGGTGGTCAGACTGCTGCCGCCGTGGTACGAGAACATTGCCAAGCGTCAGGTGCGAGCGCCCAAGGTCTACATTGCCGATTCCGGACTGCTGCACGCGCTGCTCGACCTCGATTCGCGCGCCGCGCTCGACTCACACCCCAAGGTAGGCGCTTCATGGGAGGGGTTCGTAATCCAGGAAGTGGTGCGGCAGCTTGGCGCCCGGCCCGAGGAGTGCTGGTTCTGGGCGACTCACGGCGGGGCCGAACTCGACCTGCTGGTGGTGCGCGGCACCCGCCGGTTCGGGTTCGAGGTCAAGCGCACGACTGCGCCGAAGCCGACGCCGTCTGCCCGGTCGGCCATCGCATCGCTGCACCTGGACCGCCTCGATGTCGTCCACGCGGGCGAGGACACGTTCAGCCTGGGCCCGCGCCTGCGCGCGGTGGCGTTCCGCAGGTTGCTCGACGACCTCTCGCCGCTGCGCTGACGGCACCGCGGGTAGGGCGGCCCCAAGCCACGCAGGCGGAAGAAGGCGCGGACCGGGACTATCTTGTGATGATGACCTTGCGACAACTTGCAGCCGACAGCTCACGGCTGACAGCCCGGACGAAGTAGATGCCGGACTTCGGATTCAATACCCTACGTCCCATCGCATCGAACGCGACCGCGCCGGCAGGGAGGCGGCGGATGACCGTCGGCAGAGAGCGCGTGCCCGCCCAATCATTCCCGACTCCCGATTCCCGAATCCCCGTCCCGAACGGAGCAATCCGCGTCTTGTAGACGTACCCGGTGAAGTTGCCGCTGTTATTGAACCCCGAGCACCAGATGTCTATCGAGTCACCGACGACCTTGTAGTCGATGCCCTTCATTTCCGCGCCGGTGTTTACGTCCAGCCGCCAGGAGTCGCCGCCGTTCACGGTCGAGTAGATGAACCCGGCGCTCGAGTAGACGTTGCCGCCGACCGCGAACCCGAGCGTATCGTTCAGGAACAGCATCGCGCGCACGGGTGCCGGCGTCTCGATGAGCCGGTCCGACCATGTCGCCCCGCCGTCGGTTGTCCGGTGCACCCAGCCTGAGACCGGCGCGGAAATCTGCCCGCCGCCGGTCCAGCCGTGGAGCGTGTCCGAGAACCAGGCCCCGCCGTCGAAGACCGGGTCAGCCGAATGCTGCACGTTCCAGTTCACGCCGTGGTCGGCCGACTGGCAGAAGCTGATGCCGGTCAGGTAGCACCGTCCGTCGGCGCGATAGCAGAAGTTACCCTCGAACCACCCGCGCTCCGGGTCAAGCTGGACGTAGCTCCAATCGGACGGATTCCGCCCGCCGTTCTCCGTGCGCCAGATTCCGCCGTTCCAGCCGGCGGAGATGATGCCGTGCAGCGAATCGGCAAAGTGCGCCCGGCTCAGCCAGTTCGCGGTATCAAGCGTTACGATTGAGTCCCAGCTTGCGCCGCCGTCGGTTGTCCAGCGATAGATGCCGGTGCCGGCGGTGTTATTGAACCCGGTGACAATCGCCGTCTGTCGGTTCACCGCGGACACGCCGTACCAGTAGTAGGGAAACCCGAGATTCATGATGGGGCTCCACGTTGCGCCCGCGTTGGTCGTCTTGTATACGATGCCTAATTCCGCGCACGCATAGCCGACGCCGTCGTCGGCAAACGACAAGTCAATCAGGACCGTGCTCGGCAACGTCGCCTGCAGATTCCAGGTGAACCCGCTATCCGCGGCCGGGCCGGGCGGGTTTGGGTCAGCAGGGACGCTCAAGCCCAAGCCGCTTGCGGGGACGACTGCTGCGACGACACCCGAAGCGGGACGACTCACGCTCAATTGCGTGAAGGCAAGCAGAACTGACAGAATGATGCTCATCCGGTACTCCTTGGTTCCTTCTACTATCGGCCGCCGCGGGCCGAAGTCAAGCAGGCCGCGCGGCCAAGTCCAAAGGACAAAGTAATAAGGACAAAGCAATGGGGAAATCAGAAAAGGAGGAAGCCCGGATTTGGACCTTCCGCCCTTGCTTAGTCCTTTGTCCTTACCACTTTGTCCTTTGCGGTGATGACGGGCGTGATTTGACATGGCCGGATGTCCAAATATGATTAGCAATACGTAATGCGCGACGCGCGGCACGTTGGGGTCTTAGTGTAGCCTGGTTTAACACGCTGCCCTGTCACGGCAGAGATCGCCGGTTCAAATCCGGTAGACCCCGCTGGGCCGGTTTTCGGCCTGAATCATGCTGGTTATCCAGAGAGGCCGCCTCCTGCTCCTGTTCGCGTCATTGGCAGGGGTGGCCTTCGGCATTTCGCCGGCTGCCAGGCTTAAGTCCAATTACGAACTGGCACTCCAGACCGAACGCCTGACTGAAGCCCTGGTCAGTAACGACTCACGCGACATCTACCGGGTGTTCACGCCCGCGTTCAGCGCCGAGCACTCGTTCGCGCGCTTTGATTCGGCCCTGGCCCGCTGGTCTCGGGGGCGGCGTATCGTCCGCGCCAGCCATAAGGTCGTGGAAATCAAGGGTCCGGCCGGCTACGTCTCAAGCTGGCTCGTGTTTGAAGGCGAGCACGACTACAACTATGTTTATCAGAGCTGGCTGAACACGGCGCACGGCTGGCGACTCGTCTGGCTTTCCCATATACTCGACACGACCTTCGCCTACGGCCAGATCGATTCGGTCGAGTTGGCGCGTGCGGCTGAGGTCGGGCTGCGCTATGTAGTCTCCAAGCCGGGGCTCGCGCGCTTCCGTCCCGGATTCAGTCGGCCGGATACCGTCGTCATACTCCGCTACAACCGGCCGGGAGAAGGTGATTACCAGGTCGATAGCCTCCCCACGTACTGGACCAGTATGTCGCAGATAACTGCCGGCGGCCACGTGCCCAGGACTCAGTTTCTGCTGAGGCTTGCACTGGTCCGGCTGATGGATGACATTGCGCTGGTTGCTGTAGACGTGATACCGACGGGGCGCGACCAGGAGGGCAAGACGTCACGCCGGCGGGGAATGGAGGTTTACCTCGAGCGGGTCGGCGGCAACTGGCGCTTCCGCGACGTCGGCAAGATATGGTAGCAGGCGGGAAGTCCGAAGTCACGCGCCGTTCGTCGTGCGTCGTGTTCCGTTCCTCGTTCCTTACGCTTCTCTCTTCACTCTTCGTTCTTTTCCTCATCGCCGGCTGCCCCGGCGAGGACATCACCCCGCCCGAGGTAAACATCATCGCGCCGGCTGACGGCGATACGATTGCCGGCCCTACCACCATCCGCGCCAACGCCACCGACAACAAGCGGGTCGCCCGCGTCGAGTTCTTCGTGGACGGAGTCCGCATCGGCATCGACTCGTCCCCGTCCGGGCACGTATTCGAATGCGCGTGGCTCGGCGTGATGCGGCCCGGCACGGCTAACACTCTGACCTGCTCCGCTGCCGATGATGCCGGCAACCGCAACTCCTCGCCGGCCATCACTGTCTACGTCAGCAGCGCTGCGGGCACGCATCACTCCGGGATTATCGGGGCGCCCGAGACCTGGACGGCTGCGGCGAGCCCGCACGTCATTGACTCGGACCTTTACGTCGAGGCGATTCTCACGCTTGAGCCCGGCGCAGCCGTGCTGGTCGCCGACGGCGCGACCATCGCCGTCGGCACGCACTCGCCGGCCGGCATAGTCGCCCAGGGCCGGGCCGATTCGGTCATAGCTTTCAGCGCGCTGAACCCGACGCCCGGTCCGGGCGCGTGGAGCGGCATTCAGTTTCGGGCAAACGCGATTTCGGGCAGCAACATCCTCCGGCACTGCACCATCGAACACGCGGGAGCCGGTGGCGGCGCGCTCGTCCGGTGCGACGCGGGCGCGGCGGTGATTGATTCCTGCCGCTTGGGCTCAAGCTCGGGCCGAGGCGTCGCGGCCACCGGTGATGGACTCCGCTCCATCGCGCACACGACCATCAGCGACTGCGCGGGTTACCCGGTAAGCCTGCCTCCCGGCCGCGTCTCGGCCATCGGCCCCGGCAACGTCCTCACCGTCAACGCCTACAACGCTATCGAGCTACCCGGCGGCACCGTCGTCGCCACCGACACCTGGCCGAACCGCAGGCTCCCATACCACATTACCGCCACCGTCACTATTGCCGACGCCGCCAACCCGCTCATCACCATCGCGCCCGGCTGTTCGCTTCTCTTCGGCGAAAACGCCGCCCTGCGCGTCGGCGTCGCCCAGCCGGGCGGACTGCGGGCCGACGGTACGGGCGGCCTCATCACGTTCGCTTCCATCGCCGCCCCCGGGTCGGGCAACTGGCGCGGCCTCGAATTCTGGGAAAAGACCGACCCGGTCCGTACCAGCCTCAACTACTGCCGGATACAGGGCGCGGGCGCGGGCAACGCGTCGGCAATCACCTGCTACTCCGCCTCTATTGTCATCACCAACACCGGGGTCTCCAACTGCTCCGCCGACGGCATCTACTGCCTCAACACCGGCTTCGCCCAGCTCCAGAACGACACCATCACCGGTTGCGCCGGGTTTCCCCTGCACATCGCGGCCCAGTACATTACCACGATCGGCAATGGGAACAGCTTTACCGGCAATACTCACAACGGAATCGAGGTCACCGGCGGTACCATCACTCGTGACGCCCAGTACCGGCGCCAGGACGTACCCTACATGGTCCATGGCGACATCTCCGTCGGTTCCGCCTTTGAACCCACGCTCATCATTGAGTCCGGGGTTGTGTTCCAGTTCGACTCCGGCGCCGCGCTCACCATCGGCGACAGCGCACCGGCGCGACTCCAGGCCATCGGCTCGCCCGACTCAATCACCTTCACCGCGGCCACGTCCGAGCCCGGCAAGTGGAACGGCCTTGAACTTAGCCACTACGCCAGCAGTTCGAGCCGACTCGAGCGCTGCCAACTCTTTTACGGAGGCGGGGCCAACCACGGCATCCTCTATATTGACGGTTGCATGCCCACGATAACCGGCAACGAGATCGCCTGGTCCAGCAACTACTGCGTCTATGCCGTCAACAGCGAGATCGACCCGGACACCATCTGGGCGCGCAACTGGCTCCACGATTGGGCGCCGGGGTCAGATTCCATCTACTATGAACCGCCCGCGCCAAAAAGCACGCCGGACCGGGGTAACCGGTCCGGCGCAATCCGCTGAACCCGGTCTACAACTCGCCGATCAGGTCTTCGTAATGACCCAGCAGGCCGGCTTCAATCAGTTGGATTTCGTTCACGACCCTCGCCAGCTTCTGCTGGCGCTCCCGAGTCCCGGTTCTGATGCCGCTCTGGGTGATGCCGTTCAGCTTGCCGATGATCGTCTCGTTGTCGGCGATGATGTCGTCCACCATCTCAGTCTGTCCGGGAAGGGCCTCGAGCATGTCGCGCAGAAACCGGTTCTCGCTTTCCTTGTCTGACGCCAGCGCCCAGACCAGCCGGTCGAAGCACGCCGCGCCGCTATCCGCACAAGTCGGACAGAACGGCACGGTGTCCAGGGCGCCGATCCAGACGTCATAGGCCGCAATGCCGGACTGCCAGCCCGAATCCGCGTACGCCTGGCCTAGCTCCAACGCCTGCGTCAGCACCGTGGTCAGCATGTCGGCCGGTTCCGGCTCTTTGCTCGGGCGACGCTCGACTTCGTACGCTTCGACAAACGTTCCGTCCAAGGCTACCTCCCCGGCCGAGCCCCGGGCGTAACCGTAGACCAGCGAATCGGCCTGGTCATATCGCGACGCCACCGTCCAGTTCTCGCCGCCATACCCGGGCTTGGCCTCGAGGACCAGCACCAGCCGCCCGCGGCTGAGCTCGTCCCGCACTGCTGCCCGCGCTTCCCTCTGGACTTCGCTTGCGGGGCGGGCCGAGTCCGCGTCATCCCGGGCAAACACCAGGCGGAAGGTCAGACCGTAGCACTCCGTCAGGCCGTCAAGGTAGTCGCCGACCCGCCCGCTCGGCCATTCACCCCGGCAGAGCCCGCTCCCGCGAACGGCCTTGAAGGCGAACGACTCGCCGGTCAGGGCGGCCAGCCAGTCGTAATCCACGGTCACTCCATAGTGACTGAGCACGTCCTTGATCGCGACGGCCAGGCTGGCGGTGTAGCGTTCGGCATCGGGCAGGATGCCCAGAACGCCGGGTTCGACCTGCAGGTTCAGCTCCGCATCGCCGCGCAGCACCGTCATCGGCACGCGCCCCGGGGACGCAACCGCCCGGAATTGAAGCTGCACCAGTTCTTCGGTCGTCTTCACCGGCTCGTCATTGTAGGACATGACCACGTCGCCGGGCGCGAGCCCGAGCGTCTCCGCCTGACTGTGGGGCAGCACACGCCAGATTGCCGGCCGCGCGATCTGCCTGTAGGTCGTGCCGAGCGGCGTGCCGGTCTCGGCCCGGCGGCACGCGAAGCCCGCGGCCAGCGCCGCGACCGCGAACCAGACAAAATACCTTTTCATGGATTCTCCTTGGCAACAGCGAACCGTGAACAGCAGAAGACGGGTTCGGGTTTCACAATTCTTAATTCTCTATTCACTATTCAGCCTGCCCTGCCATTATGGAGATGGAACCGGGCAAAAGCAAGGGAAATCGCGCGGGGGCAAGTACGAAGGACGAAGTACTAAGGACGAAGCAAGGAGGAAATCAGAAAAGGGCTAAGTCCGAATTCGGACTTTTGGGCTTAGGACTTGCTTTGTCCTTGGACTAGTCCGGTCACTGCCAACTGCAAACTGGTAACCGGGAACTCGCTGCGAAGCGGTGCTTACGACGGCTTGGTCGCGACCACGGGCTCGCCAAGACCGGCTGGCGCGTCAAGTCTCACCGACAGGTCGGCAAGACCAGCGCACACCGCCTGCGCCTGCGCGTCGGTCAGGGCGACATCCTTGAGCCGCGGCCAGATGGTTCGGGCCAGGGTGGCGGCCGACCAGGTAATCCTGACGTTCACGAACCCGGCCTCTTCCAGCGTCTCTCTCATCGTCTCGCTCGTGAAGTGCTCAAGCTCGTAGAAACTCGCGCCGATGATTGCCGCCTGGTTGCGCTCCAGGAACTGCAGCCCGATTTCCGGGTTGGTCGAGGGGCTCGGCCCGAGCCGGTCAACGAGGTCGCGGAGCTTTCGGAACTCCTCTTTCGTCTCCGGCGTGTTTGCGAACTTCACAAGGTAGTCTCGTTCCCACGGCGGCCGCGAGTGCTTGAGCGAATAGTGATACCCGAGCGCGTCCGCCGTCTCGGTGAACATCAGTCCCTCGGTGAGCTCGCGCTCCCGGCCCTCGCTCGGCTCGAAGTAGACCCTGAACCTGCCGCCCGGCTTCAACACCCGGAACACCTCGCTGATTGCCTTGTACGGGTCCGGGCTCTGTTCGATGGAGCTTGCCGCGACCACGCCGTCGAAGCGGTTGTCGGGAAAATCAAACTCGGTCGGCGAGACCTTCTTCACGGTGACGTTCTTGAGCCCCAGCTTCTCGATGCCGGCGGTGATGGCATCAACCCGACGCTGCGCCGGTTCGGCACCGGTCACGGCCCGAAACAACGGAGCGATGCGCAGCAACGGCCAGCCGTCTCCGGGCCCGACGTCCAGCACCTCCTGGGCGCCGCCCAGGTGCGCGGCAAAATCGCGGACCCGTGCCTCGTCGAGGAAGTGATCCTCCAGCCCGTACTCAATCGGCACGTCGATGACCGGCAGCTTACCGCCGCCCTGTCGGTCCATTCGGTCAAACGTTTGCTCTGCGCTGGTTGACTCGACCGGCTTGGTCGTGTTGACAATCCATGTCTCAAGAACCGTATATTTCTTCGCCATGTGCGTGGCAATGATAGCTACTCATACACTCAAGTCAAGGTGCACCGGCTGCGGGCGAACTCGCAACCCGCCGTCCGCCTTCCGCTAACCGCCAATCGACACTCGGCAATCGGCAGTCGGAAGTGAGATAACCGCCAAGAACGCCAAGGTCGAAGGAGAAAGGGGAAATGGCAAAGTGCGAAGACGGAGAGGACTGACCGCAGATGACACGCACTGTCGGACAGGGGCCGTTGCGGCCAAGTGTCACCCTGAGCGAAGCGAACGGGTCTTCTCTCCGGACCACTGCCACTGCAAACCGACGCCGAGTCGCCCTGAATGAAATGAGAGGGTCTCTCGGCCTGCAAACTGCCAACTCGGGTGCTGCAGAGCATCCCGCAAAGCTCGCCGGAAAGCTCACCGCAAAGCTCCTTCGAAAGCTCGTTCAAGAGCTTCTTTGAAAGTTCATGTCAAAGCACGTTTCAAAGCTCGGACAAAAGCTCATTCAAAAGCTCATCTCAAAGCTCAGCCAAAAGCTCGGTTCAAACCCACAACTGTCCGGTTATAAGTCGAATAGATTCAACTGGTTAGCGCAGACGTAAGTTTCTATTGGCGAGCGATTCTCTGCAAGTAGTTGATACAGCGGTTCTTGCTCGAATATGGCAGTGCTGAGGATTTGCTGGATTTCG
>JAPLUO010000131.1 GCA_026397595.1 Caldifarciminota bacterium | reverse complement strand
GATCAGAGAAGGGGTCAAGGAGTCGAGGATTCAAGGATTCGAGTGACGGACTAGAAGTCAGACAATCAGACAGCCGCCCGGTGAGAGCCGGGCGGCTGTCATTATTTGACTTGGCAACGGCTGGGGCGCGAGCCTCATCTCCCGGCAGTCGAAGGCTCAACCTCACCTACTGAGTTTAGCCACAGGCTACAGCTTCATCAAGCCCGTCCGAGTCCTAACTTCTGCATTCTCAATTCACTATTGGGCATTTCCGAAAGTCCCCTCCGCCGTTCCCCTCATAGCAGGCCCAGTTGCTCTCCCTGTTGCTCTGCCCGTTGTGGTGTGGGTCGTTCTCCCCGTTGCTGTCCCGGTTACCCTCAGAATCGCTTCCCCGGTTGCTGTCCCGGTTACGGGCCGCGTAGCGGTCCCCGTTGTTCGCTCCATTGCTCTACCCGTTGCTCTACCGGTCGCTCTGGCCGTTGCCGTCTGAGTTGCCGGCCCGGTTGCTCTCCCCGTAGCTCTGCCCGTTGCCCTCCAGATCGCGGGTAGGATAGCCTCCCGAATTGCCGACCGAGTTGCTCTGCCCGTTGCTTGCCCGATTGCGGGTACAGCTATGGCGCCGGCCACACGTTCGAACGCACCACGCAACCGACCAACCCTTACGACAGTATTAGACTCGTCCCGGCCGAAGCCGGTTTCGCGGCCCGTCGGGTCAAACGCCGCCCGCGCTCCGGCACGACCGGACGGCGAGCCCGGATGCGCAGTCGGCTGTTAGTGCTGAATCAGGCGCAGGCCTGTGATGACCTGGAACCAGGTCTCGACCTTCACTGTGCCGTTGACGATGTCCGGACTGCCGACCTTCACAAGCGCGTAGCAGCGGCCGGTCCCGAGAGTATCGGTATCGGGGTCGGTGCACACGGCAACGAGGGTCGAATCCATGGCCAGTTCCAGGTTGTTGCCGTAGGTGCCGGAGCTGAACGGAGGCAGCGGGCTCTGGTCGCCGGACAGCACCGGTCTGAACGCGGTCGCGCGCCAGGTTCCGGGCGGAACGAGGCCCAGGCCGCCGGGTTCGTGCGGAGCCCAATCCGGGCTGGCTATCGCGTAGGCCGGTCCGGCATAACCCGTTGCCCAGTCCGTGATGTAGAAGTCGACCCGGTCCGCGTTGCTCGCGTACGTCATGGCAAATGTCGCGCCTTTGCCGCTGTCCCGGGCCCAACCGTAAGCGGGCAGGCCGGCCGCGTTCAGCTCGCTCACGAGCATCGCCTCGGTGTGAACCGGAGCGGACGTTGGAGTCTCGGCCGCTTCGTAGGCCTTGCTGCCGAACACGGCGGTCACGCGGTACCTGCCGGTCTTGCCCAGCGGGTTGTGGTCGGCTGTGGTCGCGCTGTCGGCCGCCGTGGCGAAATCGACCCACGTTGACGTGCCGGTCTCCATAAAGGAGGCAACGTAGTTGTCCGGCGCGTCCCCGGCCGGCGGAACCCAACTGATTCTGACCGTGGTGTCGGTTGCCGCGCTCAGCACGATATCGGTCGGAGCGGCGCCGGTCGCCCCGCAACGCACCAAGCCCAGCATTGTCACGGCAATCGCCGCCACGGCTGCAATCGACAACGGTAGCCACGCCGGCAATCGACCTTTGCCGGTTTGGGTACGAACGCTCAACTTCATGCCACAACTATACGTTCGTTCGGGTGCGGTTCAAGCTACGCCGAGTGAGGCAAGAGGCGAAGGAGAAAGGAGAAAGGGGAAATGGCAAAGTGCAAACGGGACGCCGCGAGGCGAAGGGGAAAGGAGAAAGGGAGAATGACGAGGCGGGATAGCGCGGAATCGAGTAAGGGTGACTTCGCAGTCGCCACGTCTCGCACCACCGGACGTGCTCTATTGCATCCGGCGGTTCGCCAGGGAATAGTCTGGACGACAGTATCATCGCATCCAGCCCCGGACATTTCCTCGCCTGACGCCGGACACGGCTCGGCCCTCTGGCTGGACCCCGGCGGCTTCACCGTTCGCCCGGCCGGCAGTGACCCTACAAGGAGTATCCTGCCTTCTCTGCTGGCTGCTCCCCCACGACGGCTCGATGAGTACGGCCCAAGGCTGGAAGTCGCGCAGAAGCCATCTTCGGACGTTGCCGCCCCTGTCCAACTGCGGGCAGTAGCAGAGGACGAGACTTCGCCATGTCAGACGCTATCGAACCACAGCCCAACCAACGATAAGTCCTTTGTTTCCAGCATCATATCGCTTAAGAACAGCAATACTGACATCACCCCATAACGTGAGACCCTATGTTGATATTGGAGCATATTGCAGCAGTTAAAGTCAATACTATTGATGCTGACATTAACTTTATTAAGCTTATGTGAAACTTCTCGTTGACATCCTGCGTCTTAAAAGTATGATGACAGGCATGAATGGATACCGAATCGTGAAAGCCCGCATGGTCTCGGCTGCGGCGGGCCAGGGATGTCTGTTGCGGGCAAAGTGGGACGCGAAGGGGAAAGTGGAAATGACAAAGGTCGAATCCGAAGGAGAGAAGATGAAGATGCTGAGTGCGGGAGTGGCTGCGGTGCTGGTGATGGGTCTTTTGGTCGGTGCGGCCTTCGCGGTTGCGAATGGTCGGGCCAACTCCACCGCCAGCTGGCAGGGCTTGATGCCCGTGGTAACGGTCGCGGCGGAGATGCCGAGACTGGTGATGCCGACCGTGGAAGTGCGAGGGTTCCGGACCGTGGCGATGAGCGGGTCGGAACTGCGCGTGAACTAAGGGTGAAGCAATGGCACGCAAAGGATTGGTCTCGCGCTGCCCGGTGTGTGAGTCGGGCATGGCGGTGTCGGAATTGACCTGTGAGTCGTGCGGGACTTCGGTGCGCGGTCGGTTCCAGGTTCCGGACCTGTGCCGGCTGCCGGACGAACTGTACCAGTTCCTGCTGGTCTTTGTCAAGAACCGCGGCGTGATTCGCGACGTGGAGAAGGAACTGGGAATTTCGTACCCGACCGTGCGCTCGCGCCTCGACGCGGTACTCGCAGCATTGGGGTACGGGGAGCAGGTGGCCGGGTCCAATTCGAACGAGGTAATCGAGATGCTCGAGCGCGGGGAGATAACGCCGGAAGAGGCTGAGAAGTTGCTGCGGAGCGAGGGGCAGAAGTGAGGACCAAGTCAAAGGTCAAAGTGCAAAACGCAGAGTGCAAAATGCCGGATGACGGAGGTGGATATGAGTGATGAAAGAGCGAGGATTCTGAAGCTCCTGGAAGACGGCAAGATTACCGCCGACCAGGCGGCGCGGCTGATTGAGGCGATGGGCTCGGAGAGGACGGAACCGGAGTTCGGTAGAATGCCGCACGGCCCGTTCGGCGCGCGGCACCTGCGGTTCCGCAGCGGCATGCGTGACCTGGACCGGATTCCCGACGTGGTGGCGACTGCGGTGGCGTCGGCGATGAAGTCGGGCTTCGAGCCCGGCGAAGAGCGCAGCACCGATTTCCCCGGCAAGCGTCACCTGCTCGTGAAGAGCGTGAGCGGGGACCTCGACGTAACTCGCGGCGACGAGGGGCGAATTGGGCTCAGTTACTCAGGCGGGATGGTCAAGGTGCGTTCGAGCGGCGAGCAGGTGGTTGTACGGACCATGGCCGGCGACGTATCGGCGACCGTGCCGGCTGACGGGCGGCTGGAGCTGGAGGTCGTGTCGGGCGACGTGTCCATCAGCGATGCCGGTGCACGCATTGAGGTCAAGACGGTTTCCGGCGACGTCGAGATCACAAAGACCGCCGGTGAGGCGCACGTTAAGACGGTCTCCGGCGACGTCAGCCTGGACGGCGTCTCCGGTAGCCTCGACGTCGAGACCCGGTCGGGCGACGTGGAACTGGCCGCGGCCGGCCCGGTTTCGGGCAGTATCTCGACAGTGTCCGGTGACGTCACCATCGCGCTGGGCAGCGATGCCGACCTGGTGCTCGAACTGGCAATCGAAGAAGACGGCGACATCCAAATCGACGACGCTCTCCTGCATGAGGTACTGGAGCAACGCGAGCGCTATATGAAGGTGAAATTCGGCGCGGGCAGCCGTACGCTGAAGGTAAACACCGACAGCGCCGACATCGACGTCCGCGAGGCTGAGGAGAAGTAGGTACGGACAATGCGGAAGTCAGAGCGTAGATTGCAGAGTGCAAGAGGCGGACCGGACGGATACAGGAGAAACTCGTGATACGAACGATAATCTGGGGACTGGTCGTTATCGCAATCGGGATGTGGATATGGCTGGCCAAGCTCGGAGTCATCACGTCGGGCGTCGTGTTCCATCGCGACTGGCCGGTCATCATCATCATCATCGGACTGCTGACGGTGGGCGAGGGGATTTCGTGGCTCTTTCGGCGCGGGAGGAACCGATGCCAGTGAGGAAGGAACGAAGAATGAAGACGGAAGAACGAAGATGGCGGAGGGCGACGTGAAACGGATGATTGGCTGGGGAGTCTTCGCCATCGTCCTCGGGCTCTGGATGTGGCTGTCGGCACTGGGCGTGCCCTACATTTCGTTCGCGACGAACTGGCCGCTGCTGCTCGTGGCGTTCGGAGTGTACCTCATCGTGCACCGGGCACGCCGGCACCGCTGGCACCGCCGGAGCGCGTCCCGCGTGCTCTCCGACCTCGAATCGGGGAGAATTGATGCGGACAAGGCAGTCGATGAAATCAGGAGGTCGCAGTGAATGACGAGAAAGACCGAGTCCTCAAGCTGCTCGAAGAGAAGAAGATAACCGCGGAAGAGGCGGCGCGGCTGCTGGATGCCATCGGCCACAGCGACGGCGGAAACCGGCGCAACCGCTTCCTGAAGGTCCGTGTGTTTGACCGGAACTCGGACCAGGCCAAGGTCAACGTGACGTTGCCCATCGGGCTGGTGAAATGGGGAATGAACTTCATGCCTGACTCAGCCAAGGCCAAGATTGAGGAGCAGGAGATAGATATGAAGCTGATTACCGATGCCCTGGAGAGGGACATTACCGGCAAGATCGTTGACGTCGAGGACGACGAAAAGGGCCAGCACGTCGAGGTCTGGCTCGAGTAGCTGAAGCCCGGGGCTTGAGCGCGGTGCGGGTGCCGATGCGCACCCGCACGCCGTTTTTACCGGCCGGCAAAGTCGCCGCTTGACAGGTCGGACAGGGAGCATACAATCAGGCGTCTGGACGGGTTACGTCCGGAGCAGTCAGGAAGACCGAAGCGTGGGCACGTTCCGCTCGAAGGTGAAATGCTTCCTTCGCCGGGACAGAGGACCGGGACCCACGCCGGAGGTGAGACCGCATGACCGCAAATGGAGGTAAAGGTGAAAAGACTCAGGGTAGTGTGCGTCGTACTGATGCTCGTGGGCTGCGCGCTTGCGCAGAACCGGGTGGCACCGGCCGGTGGTTGCACGACCGTCGCCGATAAGCTATTGTCCGGCGACGTCGACACGGTTACCGACACTTCTGGGTGGCAGGCTCGGGCGCCTATGCCCACGTCGCCTTCGGGCAAGAAGGTCAAGGCCGGCGGCTGGCTCGCGTACGACGACAGCATGAAGCTTGTCTACGGCGCCAGGGGCAACAAGACGGGCGATTTCTACGCGTACATCACGTCCGGTGACTCCTGGTATCCGCGTGCATTCATACCGCTCGGCTCGGAGGGCAAATTGCCCAAGGACGGCGCGGCCGGGTTCAGCGACGGCAACGGTGTCCTCTACGCCACGAAAGGCAACAACACGCTGGGTTTCTGGAAGTACGACGCTACGACGGATGTCTGGACCCAAGAGGCGGACGTCCCGTTCGGGCCTTCGGGCAAGAAGGTCAGGGGCGGAACCGACCTGGTCGTGACCGACTCGGGCGGTGTCAAGTACGTGTACCTGCTCAAGGGCTTCAGGAACGAGTTCTATAAGTACTCCCCGATCGCCAACACCTGGCAACAGATGCCGGACGCGCCGATCGGCGCGCACATTAAGTGGGACAAGGGCTCGTGGCTCGCGTATGACCTGCAGCACACGATCTTCGCGCACAAGGCCAGGTTTCACGAATTCTATTCCTTCAACACGCTGACCGACTCCTGGAACTCGACTCCTTTACGTGGGATGCCGCTAGTGGGATCGGTCGGGTCGAGCAAGAAGTCGAAGGACGGCGGGTGCGCAACCTACCACAACACGGCGGTGTACGCGCTCAAAGGCGGCGACACGCAGGAGTTCTGGAAGTACATCATCGCGGCCGACTCCTGGACCGAGTTGGAGATGGTACCGAGGGGCACGCCCAGGCCGAAGAAGGTCGGTTCCGGTGCCGACATCACAACGATGCCGCCCGCCTCGGACCGGCCCGGCGTGCCGGCCGAGTTCCCCGCGCTCTCGGGCAACAACTCCAACGGCTTCTGGATCTACCACTCTCCCGGCGACGGCCCCCGGATGGGCAGCGCCCCGAACCGCGACGGCGTCGCCGCCGACAGGCGGCTGGATGAGCCGTTCCTGACGTTCACGCCGAATCCGCTGTCCGGCCGTTTCGTCACGCTGCGGTACAGCCTGCCGGGTTCCGGTCCGGCAATGGCCCGGGTCTACAATGTGGCCGGGTGTCCGGTGCTGCCCGCTGCGCCCATTGCCAACCGTGACGGAACCGCGCTACTCGACCTTCGCAGTCTGAACGCGGGCGTCTACCTGCTCGCAGTTGAAGGCTCGGGCTTCACCACGGTCCGCAAGCTGGTGATAGACCGGTAGAGCAAGGGACCGGGGAACGGCAGTCAGCATCAAGCAACTCGCAGACCGCGGGGACGGACGAAAGCCCGCCCCCGCAGGTTCGTTGTCATCCGTGACACTCGACGCCGACCGGCTGGCTTTGACATGGCGACCGGCCTTTCTATTCTGAAGCATGGGCACGGAAATCCCCAAGGAGCTGCAGCCGAAGATAGACGAGCTTCGAGCCCGCGTCGCCGGGGCGCAAGCTCCGGCTGACCGGCTCGAGGCCCTACTCAAGCTGGTCGACCAACTCATCGCGGTTACGCCGATGGCGTGCGAGCCACTGCTGCTGCAGGCGCGGGAACTCGCGCGCGGACTCGGCGACAGGGCATCCGAGGCCCGGGTCGAAAGCAACCTGGCCAACGGCGCGGTGCAGTCCGGCAACCTCGACGCGGCGGAGACGCACGCCCGCAGCGCGCTGGCCCTCGCGCGCGAGGCCGGCGACGGCACGCGCGAGGCTTCGGCGCTCTCGATGCTCGCGATACTCTATCGGACGCGAACCGACTACGACCAGGCGCGCGAGTACGCCCAGTTGTGCCGCGCGGTCTCGGAGAAAGCCGGCTACCTGCCCGGGGTCTTCTCGGCCCTGATCGGGTTGGGCAATCAGGCCATGCTCCAGGGCCAGCTCGAGGAGGCGCTCAGTTGCTACCAGCAATGCCTCGATGTCAGCGAGGAACTCGGGAACGACCTCGGCGGCGCGACGCTCCATGTCAACATCGGTTTGCTCCAGGAACAACTCGGCCGGTGGGAAGACGCCGCCGGCAATCTGTACCGGGCGGTCGCGGTGTGTGAGCGCCGCGGTTTTGCCGCGCTGCGCTACAATGCTCTGAACGTACTGGGCGAGCTTTTCCTGAAACGCGACAAGCTCGACCGGGCGGTTGAGACGCTCAGGCTGGTGGCCGAGGCGGGCCGCGGCAGGCTTGCTACCCAGGATGTCATGCACGATGCGTTGAGTAACCTGGGCCAGGCGTATTGCCGGCGCGGCGACCTGGCAAGCGCCAGCCGCGCCTTTGCCGAAGCGCTGCGTCTGAGCCGGAGCACCGGGGACCGGCGCCAGCAGGCAATCCTGCTGTGGCGCACGGCGGAGCTGGCTTTGCTCCGTGGAAACCCGGACCGGGCGCAGGCGCTGGCCGACGAGGCCCTCGGTTTCGCGCGAGAGCTCGGGTTGCGAGCAGAAGAAGGCGAGGCGCTACGGGTGCACGGTCTGATTGAGGCCGGTCGCGGAAAGCCCGATGCGGCGCGGGCCGCGTTTACCGCGGCGCTGGAGGCGCTGGCCGCCGGGGGCGACGAGGGTTACGAACTCGCGCGAGCCCACTGCTACTATGGCCGGTATCTGCTGGAGCTGGGAGACGTGCGCCCGGCCGCCGACATGCTGCGGGCCGCGGCCAAGGTCTTTCGACGGCTGGCCATTGTCGCCGACGCCGAGGAAGCGATTCAACTGCTGTTCCGGCTGGAAATGGCCAATGACCGGGACACTGCGCTGCTGCAGGCAATTTCGAGCCTCTCGGCGCTTGGCATGGAGCCGGCGCGGTTCGTTAAGCAATGCCTGCTCTTGCTGTGCGAGGGACTGGACTTCGAAAACGGCGCGCTGCTGTCCGAGGGCAGGACGGAAATTGTGTGCGGCAATCCGGACATCGCCCGCGGGCACGAGCTGGCGAAACGAGCCGCACTCGCCGTCTCCGACACAGCGCTCTGCTTTCCCGTCAACCACCAGGATCGGACAATCGGCAGCATCTACCTGGAACGCCGTGTACCGTCGATGGTTGCGTGCGACACGGTGATTGCGGGCACGGTCGGCAACATGCTGGCGGCGCCGGTGCGGCTGCTGATGCAGGGAAGACAGGAAACCAGCGGGCCGGACGGACTCGACCTGAGGGGATTCGCGGGCAGCGACGCTCGCATTCAGCCGACGCTGTGCCGGGCCGCGCAGCTTGCCCGCACCTCTCAGCCGGTGCTGATTCGGGGAGAGAAGGGCACCGGGCGGAAAGTGCTGGCCCGGGCGCTCCACGATTCCGGCGCCCAGTGCGCTCGACGTTTCGTCGTGCTCGAGTGTCCGGAAACGGACGTCGAGATACTCACCGAGCTTCTCTTCGGGACCGGGGGCGTCCGGGGACAACTTGCGACGAGCGACTGGGGCACGGTGTTCCTTGAGGACGTCGACGTCCTGAACCCCGGGTTACAGTCACGGCTGCTTGACTGGCTGAAAGGCCCGGGCGGCGGGCCCGGTGCACCGAGAGTCATCGCTTCGACCAGCCGGAAGCCGGACGAACCGGTCGGGGAGTTCGACCCGGCGCTGTATCAACTGTTGAGCGAGGCGGAACTGGTCCTGTTGCCGCTGCGGGAACGGATTGCAGACATTGCCGGGCTGGCCGGCTTCCTCGTGCGGCAGAGTGACCGCGAGTTTAACCGCGGTGTTTCGGGGCTGTCCGCGGAGGCCATTGAGCGGCTGGCAGCCCATGATTGGCCCGGTAACATTGCCGAACTGCAGCGCGCACTTGAGCGGGCGGTGCTGCTCGCACGGGGACCGCTGGTGGAGTCTGAAGACCTGCCCGAGGACTTCCCGAAGCCCGGAGTTCCGGGCTCAAATCCGTGAGCTGAAATTGAAAGCACGGCATGTCCTCGGAACCGGTCGTCTGCATGCCTCTGAGTGCGAGCGGAGCGGACCGGATGGTCGCCGCTGAGGTTGTCCTTCCTGATTGTCCGTCCCGGCCAGAACCTGACCCGGAGCGGGCGGACACGCAAGCCTCCGGCGCGCCGCCTGACTCACGTTGCAGCCTCTCTGTGATTGCTCATCAAGGCATGAGCAGGATGGAGACGCCGCGAAACCCGCATATCATCCTCGCGCCGGTGCTCCTGTCCGTGCTTCTGCTGTTCTCCTGCGGGAATGAGACCACGACGACAATCCGGAAGCTGGAGGAACAGCCGATGACGCTCTCGAGCCCGGCCTTTGTCCACGGCGGCGTGATTCCCGACCGCTGCTCGTGGGTCGGAGGGAACCTCTCCCCGCCGCTCGAGTGGAAGAACGTACCGGACAGTACGCGGAGCTTCGCGCTCATCATGCGCAACATCGACCCCGGGCGCTGGCACTACGTCCACTGGGTCGTGCTCAACGTCCCGGCCGACGTCCGCTACCTGCCCGAGGGCGCGGGCAGACGCGCGTTGGTTCCCGGCCAGTCACCGGGCATCGGTGGCTACATGGGAGTCATTCCGGACAAGGAACAGCGATTCCACCGCTACGTCTTCACGCTCTACGCGCTCGACACTATGCTCCCGCCAAACAGCGCACCGACCGAAATCGAGCAGCTTGAACAACTAGCCGCCGGCCACGTGCTGGCAAAGGCCGAACTCATGGGCCGCTACGGCCGCAGCAAACTCGTCCTCCCGAAGTTCCTGTGACCCGCCGGCCCAGGACACAAGCGGAAAGCCCCAATGAGGCGCCGAAAGGAATAGCTTGACAAGACGGGACAATTGTGGTTTAACTGTGTCATGATGACTGGGATAGCGACAACCGCAAACGGCAGGAGTCTTGAACGGAACGGCGGCTCTGCGAGGGCCGGCGCTCTCTCGAATCTCGAAGACCGACCCCATTCTTGCCGGCCGACCTGCTCGCCCTGCGATGAGCAAATGGCATTGGCGATAGCGTAGAGGGCGGCATGAAAGCGGGGGTTTGATGGAGACAAGGGACCATCTGGCGGAAATCTACCAGCTCATGGACATTGAGACGGCTCTCCCCGAATTGAACGCCAAAGACCGGGGCGGCTACTACGAACTCGACTGCCCCGGGTCCGGCGACGACGGACGCGGGCAAGCCCGTATCTGTAAGGACGACAAGGGCCACATTCTCTGCAACCGGCTGGACGAGTACGCAAAACCCATAAGCCTCTGGGATTATGTCCAGAAGAGAGACAAGCTGACCCCGGCCGACACGCTCAAGCGGCTGGCGGAGCTTGCCGGTTACGCTCTCCTCTCTCTCGACTCTGAGACTCAAGCGCGAATCAGGACCGTCGAGGAACAGGCGAGTCTGTTGGAGGCTATCGCGGACTTCTTCAAGGCTCAGATGTGGACTCCCCGGGGGCGGGCGGTCCTGGACTACCTCAAGGGGCGAGGCTACTCTGAGCAAGAATTAAAGGGCACGGAGATTGGGGCCTTCCCCCCTCAGGGAGAGATTACCCGTTTCCTAGCCTCGATAAACGTGGCAAACCCGTCAGACACGCTTTACGCCCTGGGGCTTGCGGGCCATGGGCTGGGCGAGACTCACAAGCTGGCTATCCCCTACCGAGGCCCGGCCGGCCGGCTCAAGGGCTTCGCGGTCAGGACGACAGACCCGAGAATGGAACCCAAATATCTCTACACGGGGAGGCTTGAGCGAGACACCCTCTTCAACCTGCACCAGACCCGGGCGAGCGGACAGAGCGAACTCATACTTGTGGAGGGCTACATGGACGCTCTCATGGCTACCGGGCGGGGACTCCCCGGGGTCGTAGCGCTGGGCGCGGCGTGCCTGACCGAGAAACAGCTTGAGGACGCTCTCCGTTGCCGGACCAAACGGTTTACCCTTGCCCTGAACAACGATGCCGGGGGACAGAACGGCACCGAGCAAACCCTGGACTTGCTGGACCGGCGGGGCATACCGGGCTTTGTGGTAACCCTGCCCAAGGACTGCAAAGACCCGGACGAACTCATGAAGGTCAAGGGCATAGACGCATTCAAGCAGCTTGTGGAACAGGCAGAGAACGGGGGCAGTTGGCGAGCCACGCGGCTGCTCGGCAAGCATGACCTGAGCACAGCCCGAGGACGGCGGGCGGCGGTAGATGAAGCGATAGTCATAGCGGAGCAGCTCAGCCCCCCGGACGTTCAAGTTTTCATGGACTGGGTAACAAATGCTACCGACATGGGGGAAGGGCTCTTTGAGGCTTACCTCGAAAACTACCGGCAACGGCACGCCCGGGAGCGGCTCAGCCAGGGCTATGAGGCTTTCCTGAAAGACGGCGGGCGACTGCTCGCAGACGGCAAGATCGAGGACTTAGGCCGGCTCTTCGACGAGCAGGGGAAAGAGCTCGGGGCAAAGACCACAGCCCGAGCCCCGAGTCCCTACGTGCTTGGCAATTTCCTGGCCGAGATAGCCGAGACCCCGGAGGGGCTCAAGACCGGCTACCCCGGCCTGGATCGCCTCTTCGCTATTCCCCGGGCGGCTACCACTATCGTAGCCGGCAGACCCTCTCACGGTAAGACCGCAACCCTGCTCAATCTGATGGCAAACATGAGCGGGCTCTACAAGGACAAGACCTTTGTGCTCTTCTCCTACGAAGAGCAACGGCGGTACATCGGGCTCAAGCTCCTGAACATCCTGTGCGGCAAAGTCATATTGAGCGGCGAGATCAAAGACCCGGACTTGAACCTGAGAGAGCTTGAGGGCTACCTGAGGGCGGGCAGAACCGACCGGCCGGCGATAGAGTGGGGCAAGGCCGAGCTCAGCAAGCTCCTGAACTCGGGGCGGGTCCTGCTTGCAGACGAGCCCTATTCGGTAGAGGACTGGGCGGATGCCCTGACCGCTCTCTCCGGGCGGTGCTCTATCGGGGCGGTCTTTGTGGACTACGTACAGAAAGTGCGGACACGGGACAAGTATCATGACCGACAGGCAGAGCTCCAACGAATCTCTGAGCGAGTACTGGAGACTGCCCGGAGCCTGGGCTTGCCCGTTATCCTTGGGGCCCAGTTGGGCAGAGACCCCATGTACAAAGAGAAGGTGCGGCTGGACGATTTCAGAGAGGCTGGCGGCATTGAGCGGGACGCGGGCCTTGTCCTGGGGCTCTTCAACCCGGCGGTGGAGAAAGCACAGGACGGAGGCGAGCCGGTCAAAGAGCCGGTAGTAGACCTCAAGGTGACCGTGCTCAGGAATCGCGACGGGGCGGTGAATGAAAGCGAGATACTGGACTTCAACCGGCCGCTCTTCACCCTTAGCTCCAAAGACGGCTCTTACCAGGCGAATCCATGAACAAGGTCGACCTCTACGCTCAGGACCTCAAAAGGAGACGCTCCCAAAAGACGGCAAAGCCCCCGGACGCAGCGGGCAGCGGACAAGGGACGGGCTCAGGGTCTCCGGACGAGCTACGAGCCCGCTTGCGGGTGCTAATGGTGGAAGGGAAGCCCGCAGAAAGCACAAGAGCGGACTCTGCGAACATAGCCAACAGAGACAAGGCATAAGAGCCATAGCGCCGGCGAATCGGAAAGTCGGAGTCGGCAAGACCACCTCAGCTACTGGCGTCCGGGGGCTTCCGTGGATGCCTTCCTCATCTCAACTCACCAAAACTGACAGCCGCTAGCTGTCGGCCGTCTTATTCGCGGACATGGTAGCCGACGGGGATTTCATGTCAAATGTGCGGGCGGAAGCGGCCTCGACGCTCGTCAGAAACTCCTGACCCAACCCTTCCCGGCAGTCTTCATAGAACACGGCCGCCTCGCGCAGCTCCGCGGCGGCGGCCGGGTCGAGGACAACCCTCAACGGTTCAGTTCTTTCCTGATGCCGGCAATCGCGCGGCCGGCCGGAACAACCTTCCGTTGACCGCGTTTCCACGCCGCGTACCGGCATTCGGCTTCCGCGACCCAGGCTTCCTCGACCGCGGTCAGCCGCGTCTTCGCCAACGGCGCCAGCAACCGCTCGGCCAGTCTCTCCCGCTCGGAAGGCGGAAGCCGTCGGGCCTTCTTCTCGATTTCCAGCATCAAAGCTGTCATAGTCGTTCTCCTTTTGTCGGCTCTCCTCCGTAGGGAGAAGCTCAGGCAATTGTACCCTGGCCGGCGCGTCATTCAACCCGTCCCCGCATCTCGCCGACCGTCACTCGCCTCTCGCCGACCGCGAATGAGAAGACGATCAAGGGTGCCATGGCTCGTACTCCCTCATCCCTTACGGGAGAAGAGCAGAAATGAAGGGAAGCCGTCGGCAGCAAGCCGCTGGCCGCTGGCCGTCAGCCGTCAGTGGACCAGCCGAGTTCGCGCAAGACTGGACCGCGCCCGCTGCGTCCGTCAAGAATCATCGTCCCCGGAATTAGAAATGAGGTCCAGGGGCCGCGGGACATCGCGAGCCATGGGTCTACCTCCTATTTCCTCCCCGCCGTCCTTCGTTGGCCCGGTGTGCGCACGATGCAACTGTCGATTCATCTCATTCGCTGCACCAGCTTCTCCGTCGCCTGTTCCAGTGCGAATTCGGCGGCAGCGATGGTGGAGGCCGGGTTGGCGGCCCGGGCGCTGCCGCTATAGACCGTGGCAGTAGCACCCACGTCAAGTATGTCCACGGTTGCCGAGATGACCGACTCTTGATCGATGCTCACTTCGGCCAGGCAGACCAGCTCCGCCCCGAGTTCCTTGCCTATCTCGCGAGCCTTGGCTGGCGAGACGGTGCCCTGCTGACCGAACTCCTGCAGGCCGACGCTCCGGTCAATGGTGGCCTTGTCCATCGGCTTTAGCTTGCCCGTCTCCATCAGCCGGCGGAGCAGGAAACCATACACCCGGTCCCGCTCGAACGCGCCCGGCGTCTCCAAGGGCCCGCGCACGAGCAGTGGCATTATCGCTACCGTGTATGTCCGCTTGGTATCGAAGGCGGGGTCGATGACGGAATGGGCCACGTACTTCTGCGAGCACAAACTCAGCAGGAGCCCGGTCATCAATAGTAGTGCAGTTCGCCTCATCGTTCCTCCTACTTCTGCCCCGGAGCCTGTAGGCCGCGCTCGGCTTGCGGAACCGCGACTCCCGGCAGCGCGAAGTTCACCTGATTCTTGAAGAACCCGGCTACATCGATCGCCGCCAGTTCCGGTATCTTCTCAACTAAGTCAAGCATGACGTCGGCGAGGTCATCCGCGGCACCCTTGAACGTCAGGTCGAACTGGCTGTAGTCCTTGGTCGAAACAACCTCCATCTCGCCGCCGAATCGCGGGTCCTCTTTCAGCGCGTCCTTCAGCTTGCGCAGGACCTTGTAGGACGAGATGCCGTAGAACCTGAGCAGGTACGGCTTGCCGTTGAGCAGCCAGTCGCCCAGTTTCTGGGTCATCTGGTACAACAGCTTGTCGCCAGCCTGTTCCATCGCCTTGTCCATCGCTCCTCGGGACGCGTCGCCGCCGTTGTACTCGGCCGCGGGAGTGCCCTTGGCCACCGCCGTCCCCATGCCTTCGGCCGTGTACGTATCGTACGCCTTGATGTCAACCGTTGCCTCGGCCGTCACGATACCGCCCACGCCCATGTCCCGCTCCGGCACAACAACTCGCGACAACTCCCAAAACACGGGCACGTTGGCATCTACCGCCATCTGCTGGGCCACGGTCAGCGGCTGAGTCGTGTCCGGGAACAGTTTCCGCGCTTCTTCCTTCAGCCTGTCGAAGACCGTGCGCTCTACGTAGCGCAGCCGGTTGCGGGAGAGGAACTCATTTGCGCGGTCGTAAGCGTAGTCGTAGTTCTCGACCGCCTTGGGAGAGGTCACGCTTCGGAAGTCATACCAGACCATGATCCGAAACCCGCCTAGCGCGCTCTGCAGACTCTTCGTGTCGGCCTGCAGCGGCGACTTGGAGACGTTCGCGCTTATCTTCACCTCAAACCGGTCGGGAAACGGGGTCTCCTCGATGACTGTGTAGTTCGACACATAACCATCGGCTCGGCTCTGCACGATGTCCTTGATCACGGAGAAGTTCTGCATCTCCGTGATACCCTGGACGGCGACGCCTAGCGCCTGCTCGACCGCGTTCCGCTTGGCGTCCTCAATCGCCTGGGGCCGGTCCGGGCCGGTGCCTTTCACCACGATGGGCACCACATCCTGCGCCAGCACCAAACCCGCCAACGCCAGCACTATCGGAATCACACGTTTCATTCTACCTCCTTATGTCAGCCACTCGTCTTCGCGGCGGTTCATCTCCTAAAGAAACAACGCTACCGTCTTTCCGACCTTGAGGATGACCTCGAGCGCCTTTTCAAGCCAACTCACCTTCTTCACATCCGCGCCCGCGACGACCCAGCCTTTCTGCGCGGCCTCGATTATCTTGATAACGGTCGGGTTAGTACGCAGGTCCGGGTCGGACAGGATGTCGGCCATGCTCTTGACGTACCGAAACTTCTTGAATGCCTCCGGCCCGAGCAGCTTGTACAGCGCGGCCATGTCCAGCAGCACGTTGCCGCTCGAGTCCAGGAGTGCCGGGAACATCTGCGGCTCTACGTTCACCCCGGTCAGGTCGAATACGACGCCGGAGAGACTCTGGGCTGATACCCGGTCCGCGTCGGTCAGGGACCCGGGTGAGGTCACGGACAGCGGCTTGGGAACAAGCTTGTCGGCCAGCGGCTGGGCGATGCCCCCTGCCGCGTACATCGGCACCTCCATGGTCACCTCGACTCTGCCATCCGAAGTCTCGCGCGGTTCGCCGACCATTGTCGCACCCTTGATCACGCCGTCAATCCTCGTGTACACGTAGTCGCCCTGGACCATCAGGTCTTGTACTTTGGTCTCAGACACTACGCGCACGCCCTTGATAGTCTCGAGCAGATTCCGCTGGGCATCAACCTTGGCACCGCGAATCGCCATGGCCAAGGCCTGCGCCTTCGGTTTGGCCGGGTCGATTACACTCATGCCAGTCGCACTAATCGACTGGTAAGACCAGTCAACCTGGCCCGGCCCCACCGGTTGTATCACCGGCGCGGAAATCGGCCCTTCGCGAACCGGTATCACGGCCGGTGTGTGCTCCACCGGCACCGGTGCGGAAGTTGTCCGGTCCGAGGTTGGAACGGTCACCTGCGGTGCCATACTCACTACCGCCACCACCAGACAGAGAAGCAGCTGCTTCATTGTACCTCCTTGCAGCCTATGCGGTCATTCACGTTCCACTATGCTGTATCCGAACGAAATCGAGCCCCAACCCTCAGGGCCGAGGTCGAGTATCCTTTTCGCGTACTCATCCTGCAACTTCGCGTCGCTCAGAAACCCCTCGCCGGTCGATACGAGGCCGATCTCCTTTGTCGTGGCCACGACTTTAAGCCAGTTGTACCCCGCCGGCAGGTCAGCTCGGGCAAAGGTACCCCTCGGATATTCGAACATGCCCGCGCCGGTCAAAGAGTTCTCGCCCTCCTTGGGCGACAACACGGTCAGGAACCCATTGTCGCTGTCCCAGCCAAGAACGTACAAATGGCACTCCTTTGCCACCTCCACCTGCACCTTGAGCTCCGCGCCGACCTCGACCTTGCCATTGGCCGGAATCACCCGGCCATCCAGAGTTGTCAGTCGGGCGCTCCTCAGCGCCCCCAACGTCCCCTGAGCGTTAACGAGCTCGACCATCTTCCTTCCGACAACCGGCATCTTCCTGTGCTCCATGTCCTGCCAGAATCCGTATTCGGACGGGCCGCCTTCAACCAGGCAGCTCTTACCGAAAGCAACCTCGGCATCGAACTTCGGAATTGCCTTGAGCTCGACCAACTCCAGCGCACACTCCCCTTCGCGCAGTTCGTAGGTTCCTACAACCGCATAGTCAGCCTCGAACCGCTTGAGCAGCTCGCGCGGGTCAATCCGGTCAACCGCAAAGCGCATCTCCTCAATCGCGACCTCCTCACCGGCGGACCGGTCTATGACTGTTATCCTGCCGGCCGCGACACTGTGGAGTGCTATACTGAACCTCCTGCCCAGATACGTGCCAAGCGCAGACGTGCGGTCAGTGCCCAAGCGGCCGAAGTTCGCCACCACGACTCGGCTGCCCGGCTTGAGCGTCCCCGAGAGCTCGCGGGCAATCTGCGCGGTTCTGGCGTCAAGGGTTGAACCGCCGGGCGGCCGGGCTCCTACCGGCACGAATCCTCGCTTGGGCTGCCCGCAGGACAGCGCGAGCAACAAGGTGCATACCGTGACGAACGCCCTTGGCCATCCCGGGGGCAAGCCGCGTGCCGCAAATCGTCGGCTCACTTCGTCCTCAGTATCTCGGCGTCCATTCGGCCTCTCACCTCCGGCGTCTGGTCTCTGCCATACAGCCTGCGGGCCGTGTACGTCACATTCTCGGAGAGATACGCCTTCATCTCGCCAAGAGTTATGCTACCATCATGGTCTGTATCGGCATCACCCTTAAGGCCCATCAGGAACCAGTACGTGAACAAGCTGTGACCCTTCTCAGGATACCATGACGCCAACTGAGACCCGGTTGCCGCAGCAAACACGGAGAGCTTGCTCGGCACGTCCTCACTGACCGGCGCGACCACCAGCGGGCTTGCGTCCTTCAACAGCATCGTGCTCCGTCCGCCGGTATCTGCGGCCAGACCGGAGAAGCAGGCATCTATCACCACGGTGATGCTCTTCGCCGGCATCTTAGCCAGGTTTGCGTACAGTAGGTCGAGCGGATATCCGCTCGCGCTCACGTAGTCAGGGCTTGCATCCACCGGCACCAAGTAGCCCTTCTTGTCCGATACCGATGGAGCGCCGTGTCCGGCATAGTAGACGAACACATTCGATTCCTGCGGCTTCACCCAGTTGAACAGCTTCCCTCGCGGATTGCCGGCAGAACCAAACACCTCCTCCAACTGCCCCTTTGTCGGGTCGGGAAGGAAGATGATATTCCCCTCCTGGTATCCGAATGCCCTGACAAGATACTCTCTCACGGCCCGAGCATCCTCCGCCGCATACTCGGCCTTGGGCGCCTGCTTGTAAGCTGTGGCCCCGACGACAACACCAATGGCATCCGCCATCGTCGCGGCCATCGAGAGTCCAAGCAAAAGTGAATCGTCAGCCAGGCTGCTCTCCAGTTGGGTGGGGCTCCGACCGTCTTGCACCGAAACGTTGCCTCTCGACCCTGGCTGCCGGAGCGACTCGACGGCGATGTACAGGACGACCTTGCCGCGCATAACACGAAACAGGACTGCGCGGCCGGTAGTCGGCAGCGCCGCAAGGGCATCCCGCAGGGTACGCCCATCTGACACCCTGCGCTTGCCAACATATTCGACAACATCTCCAACAAGAAACCCCGCGGTAGCGTAAGGGGAACCGATACCGACGCTCGCAACAACGACCGTGCCACCCGACGCCACGAAAAGCACATCTGTACCCACCGGAACGGAGTCTGCTTCAGCATTCTGGCCGGAGACGACCCGAGAGAAGGCGCCGGAGGGCGATTGTGTTCGAGCCATAGAAGCACACCGGAGAGTAGACAAGGCCAACGCCGCTGCGACCAACCACCAACGCGACGTCATGTCTGTTCCGTCCCAACGAGCAGCGCGGACTTCACCAACACATAGTCGGCCCCTTCCCGTGTTGTCGACATATAGCGCATCTACCTCACCTTCGCCAGCCTCATCTCCCTCGCCCCCTTCAGCACCGGCACCTGCACTTCGTTCGTCGCGTCGGAGACGTTCTTCTTCACGTAGTTGTACAACTCGGTCGTCGTCACCCAGCCGTCGTTGTTGGCGTCGGCCTTGCCCTTGAGGCCCAACAGTGTGTAGTAGGTGAAGTAACCGTGCTGCGCCTTCTCGAACTCCTTCGACGGCTGGCTGCCTTCGGCCGCAGCGAACGTGATTGCCTTGGTTTCCGGGATTTCCGCCAACACTAGCGGCCGTGAGGCAAGCTCCACGGTCCGTCCCTCACCAGAGTAGCAGGCGTCGATGAACACGATGACCGTGTCGTCCGGGTTCGCGCCGAGTTCAGCAAGGTCAGAAACCGGGATGAGCGTTGACTTCAGTTCCGGGTCTCCGTCATAGGGCAAAACGCACACGCCGCCTGAGCGTGGGTTCTCGGGGTCTGGCACCCCGTGTCCGGCAAAGTAGATGACCTTGAACCCGTGCTTCTTCTTCAGCCAGTCAGTCAGATTGGCTTTGACCGTGGCGCTCGTGGCCCGGTCATCGTACAGGGTCTTGAGTTGAGATATGCCAAACGCGCCCGTGACATACTTGGCAAAGGTCTCGGCATCCTTTCGCGCGTGCTTGGGCGCGGTCACGGACTGATACTGCGACAGCCCGACCACCAGCGCATAGCCGTTTGGCCGCTGGATCCCGGTTCTCGGGACGTCATTGTCAACATCCTCGACCACCTCGACCGGCCTGCTGGTTAGGTCAGCCGGGACCAGATTCAAGGTGAGTTCCGGCACATCGGTCGGCGAGTAGCCCCGGCCCTCCTTCACGACAACTCTGAGCTTGGCCTGTCTGCGCTCTAGCTCAGTCGGCATCAGCAGGCTAAACGTCGCGGTCTTGCTATCGCCCGGCTTGATGTCCTCCAGATTCCGCTCGCTGCCCCACTGCTTGGTCAGTAACTCGTCGCCCTCAAGCACAACCCGCACCCACTTGGCAACGCCCTTGCCGTTGTTCGTCACCGTGACCTTTACGCCTTCTTCACGCCCGCCGACAACTGTGTTGTTGCCATCCAAGGGCTGGACTTGAGCAAACAGTTCAGGAATACCCCCCGCCTTGTCAGCGGAATCGCCCGGCGACGGCCTGCGCCGGAAAAGAGAAACACTCTTCGTGGTCAGTTTGCTGGACCAGTCATCCACGGAGACAGCAATGGAATTCTCACCAAGACGGAGTGGCACATCGACGGAGAAGACGAATTCAGGAGCATCGTCGAGATACCGCCTGAGAACACGAGTACCGTTGCATTTGACCTCTAATTCACCGAGTCCTACGTCATCGCTGGTCCGAACACCGATGCGGACGAGCGAATCAACGGTTGAGCCACCGGGTGCGGACGAGGACACGTTGAGTTCGGGAGGCATGTGGTCGTCCCGGCAACGCACGAGTTCGTCCGCTATGGCGGCTGAAGCTACAGGATGCTCCAACGCGTCATCCCACTTCGACACGTCAAACGCAGATGGCTTTGCGTACCGCTCGAACAAGATGTCACGACCGCTCAGCTCGCTGACGTAAGTTAGGGGATGCATTGCCCCCACCGTAAGTAGCCCTACCGCCCACCATGCAAACCCGAAGGAATTCGTACTGATCGCTGCCATAGATTCCACGACCACCGCGAGCCGAGTGGTCTTGGCTGACTTGAGCGATGTCAGTTCGTATTCGATTGACTGCCGTGCCACGTAACCACCATGTCCGTCTTTGGGTCTCAGAAACAAGCCGCCCAGTAGACTGCCGATCTCGACCATGCCGATGCCTGCGCCAACCCACGGCACCCAGCCCTTGGCGTTCTCATGCGCAACCGCACGGCCGATGACACCTCCAGCCAAGGCGCCGCCCAATCCTCCGAGCAGCGCCGCTGCTTGAGTAGCCCGCGACTGAGTGCTCGTGTAGCTGAACGCGCCCAGCCTGGCGCGGACGACCCAGTCAGCCTGACCTCGCGGCACTGCAGCAATCCATTCGGGAAGCTCATCGGGCCGAACACCATCAAAGTAGACGTTGGTCTTGGCGGCTAGGCTATCAAGACAGAGAAGGACCATTACTACGGCCAAGGCCGTGGTATTGCGTGTCATTTCGCCCTCGCGAGTCTCGTGCTCGCCCGTGCCCCACTTGCCTCCGGCAAGAGCTGCAGCGTCTGGTCATAACCAAGGCGTCTGGATTCGTCGAGCACCTTCGGCTTGGCGTAGTCGTAGAGTTCCTTGACCGTTATCCAGCCGTCCTTGTCCGAGTCTGCCTCGCCGCGCAGGCCTTTGAGCAGGTAGTAAGTGAACAACCCGTGACGTTTGGCGTCGAGGTCTTGGCTGATTTCGTTGCCGGCCGAGGCGGTCAGGACCGCCACGTTGCCGAGCTTCTGCGCTTCTTTCTCCAAGTCAACCGCCACCAGCGGCCGCTTGCCCTGCTCCATCACAGAACGTCCGCCCGCGCCGGAGAAGCAGGCGTCAAGAGCAACAACCACCTGGTCGGTCGGCAGTGCAGCCAAGGACGCGTACAGCCGCGACAGCGGATACAGCTTGGACACAAATCCCGGTTCGCCGTCATAGGGCACGAGGTACGCCTCACCCTTGTCCGGGCTGGGCGTGCCATGGCCCGCAAAGTAGACGAACACGAACGAACCCTTGCGCACGTTCCGAGTCAGCCATTCCTCGCAGTAGGCAGTCAGGTCGCTCAAGGATGCGCCGTCGTCGGTGAGCAGCTTGATGTTGCCTTCCTTGAACCCGCACACACCGACAAGGTAGTCCTTCACCGCCTCCGCGTCCTTCCTTGCGTACGTCACCTTGTGCAGATTGCTTGAAGGCCGATACTCGCTGATTCCGACCACCACCGCGTAGGCATCCTCGCGTTCGAACGACGACGGCTGCAGAGGTGCATCTACGTCCACCAAGGTTGAGACCACCTTGGTCTCACGCGTGACCTTGGCTGGCTGCATGGCGACAATCAGTTCCTTCTCTTCCAAGGCGTCAAACCCATTTGCCTCGGTCACGCGGATGATGATGCTCCCGTTGTCCGATTCAATCCGGTTCGGCAACACCGCCTCAAACTTCGCTTCACCGGTCTGCCCCGGCGCAATGTCACCGATGGTCTGGCTCGTACCCAAGTACTGCAGCGCCTTGCTCGAACCGCTCAGCCTGACCGTGACACCTTTGGCCTGACCCTCTCCGCCGTTGGACACATGCACGACCAAGCCAACCTTCTCGCCTCCATTCAGCGTACCGTCGCCGCCCACATCGCGCAGAGACACAGTGTGGTGGATTCGAGGACTCACGAGGGAGTACAGGTGATCGACGCGAGCTACTTCCTCCGGCGTCCGGCGCAGACTAGCTACATCCAGTCTGGCACTGCCGACCGAAACGGCAAGCTCGGCCAAAGCACCTTTGACTGCGTCGAACGCTACTCGCCAGGTCTTTGGTAGGAGCGTGTTGCCGCCCGCGCTGCTCCCATCAGCTGTCAGGGTGGTAATCGATGATCCCGCGGCGTCAGACAGCTTCAGTTGTACCCGAGCGGAAGCACCCCGATCCATGAAGCCACTTTCGACAGACAACACGGTCAGCTCCGCCACCAGATCCTCAGATGAGTCCACGACATACGGAAAAACCCGTTGTGCCCAGTTCCCACGGATGTACTGCGCTATCACTTCTGGTAGAGCGGCCACCTCGGCCGCTTGCGCGAGCACCTGCACGGAGTAAATCGCAGAAGTCGTGTTCACGCACAACTTCGTCCTGAGCAGAACAGGCTGATGTACTCCGCTCTGGATCGTCTGTGTCGGTACGCAGCGCATCAGCACCAGAGGAGCCAACGTCAGGAGGGCGTACAACTTCGGTCTCGCTTGGCGAACTCCAACATGACCGGAAAAGGGAGCGGTCATGTTGTCCCGATGAGCAAACCAGGAGGCTCCGCGTTGAGTTCTGGATGCGGACCGTGGGATGCTGGCCGACGCACGCGGTTTCTCATTTCAGCCTCGCCAGCACGCGCGAGTCGTCCCCGCTGAACGTCGGCGTCTGGACTCGGTTGTGCAGTCGCTGCGCCCAGTGGTCGGGACGCTGTACGCCATACGCCATGCGCGGGAGGAAAACGCTGAGTGGTGAATGTTGAGCGCGGGACGACGACGGCTGACAGCCGACAGCCGGCAGCTCACAGCTACCCCTCACCCCAACCCTCTCCCACAAAGGGCGAGGGAATCTTGGCGAACCTTGGCGCTCTTGGCGGTTCATCTCGTTCTTGGTTTGGGGACTCGAAGCAGTTCGGCCTCGATTTCCGCAACCGTCGGGAGTTGCCCTTTCAGCCGCTTGGGCAACGACTCGACTAACCTGGTCTCCCAGCCCGCGACTCCGATGGGCTTGTGCACGTCGCGCAAGGCGTATTCGGCAGTAACTCGATTTCTGGCGCGACAGAGGATCAGCCCCACGCTTGGATTGTCACCCGGCTTGCGCAACAGATCGTCAACCGCCGACAGGTAGAAATTCATCTTTCCGCTGTACTCCGGTCTGAAAGCACCTTCCTTGAGTTCGATAACCACGAAACGGTGAAGTCGGTAGTGATAGAATAGCAGATCCAGGTAATAGTCCTCATCCCCGACGTTCAGGTGGACTTGGCGCCCCACAAACGCGAATCCCAGCCCAAGTTCGACCAGGAACTGTTCGACATGTCGAATCAGTCCATTCTCGAGTTCCTTCTCGCGAAAGTCGTCGGCGAGCGTCAGGAAATCGAACTTGTAGGGATCGCGCGTCATCTGCTGCGCGAGGTCTGATTGCGGTGACGGCAGCGCGCGCCGGAAGTTAGAGACGGCCTTGCCCTGGCGTTGAAAGAGCCGAGTCTCGATATGCAATGCGAGTATGTCGCGGCTCCAGCCATTCTCCAGGGCCGACTGGGCGTACCATTCGCGTTCCGTACGATTCTTGCACTTCTCGACCAGGATGACATTGTGTGCCCAGGGCAATTTGGCCACGGCCCGTGGCCATTTCTCAAGGATGACTTTGGCCACGGCCGGTGGCCGATTCCTGATTCCGACGGCCGACAGTGGATACGCACGGTAGAATGCACGCATCCGTCGCAGATTGCGGGGAGAAAAGCCGTGCAGGTCAGGGAATTCCCGGTGAAGGTCAAGGGCCAGTCGGTCAATGACGGCGGTTCCCCAAGTTCCGCGCCGGGCGCGCAGGTGAAGGTCCAAACCAATACTGTAGTACAACAGCAGCAGTTCCTGGTTTGCTGCCGACAACGCCTGCATTTGCGCACGCCGAATCCGTCCTTTGATGTCTTCCAGCAGTTCAACATAGTTGCTGGAGACAAGCGGGGTCGCCCGATTCCGGGTCGGTCTCAAGAGACCTGGACCGATGTCCATTTTCGCCGATCTGCTCTGCATTCCCTTTGCCTGTTCCTTTGCGTTCTTGACGTCTTGGCGGTTCATTTCAGTTTCAGGATTTCGGCGTCTGCTTTGCCCCTGACCTCCGGCGTTTGGTCGCGGCCGTACAGGCGCCGCGCCGTGTAGGTGACGTTCTCGGAGAGATACGCCTTCAACTCGGAGAGCTTGATGCTGCCGTCCTTGTCCGCGTCGGCCGCGCCTTTGAGACCGTTCAGGAACCAGTACGTGAAGAGGCTGTGGCCTTTCTCAGGATACCAAGACGAAATCTGCTTGCCTGTAGCCGAGGTCATGACGACAGCATCTGTGGGCGTGTTCTCGCTCGGCACCGGCAAGACAGTGAGCGGTGAGGCGTCCTTGAGCAGCATGTTCATCCGGCCTGATGTGTCGGTCGCCGCGCCAGAGAAACAGGCGTCAATCAGGATAGTCATGCTCTTCGCCGGTATCCTTGCCAAATTGGCGTAGAGCAGGTCCAGCGAGTAGCCGCTCGCACTCACATAGTCAGGGTTCGCGTCGACCGGCACGAGATAGCCCCTATTGTCCGATACCGACGGCGCGCCGTGTCCGGCGTAGTACACGAAGACGTCTGATCTCTGTGGCTTCACCCAGCTATACAGCTTCCCACTCGGATTGCCGGCCGACCCGAACACCTCCTCCAGTTGCCCCTTGGTCGGATCAAGAAGGTAGATGATGTTGCCTTCCTGGTACCCGAACGCCGTAGTCAGGTACTGCTTCACGGCGCGGGCGTCCTCCAGAGCAAACTGAACTGCGGGGGCATGCTGGTAGGTCTCGGTGCCGATGACCACGGCCACGGCGTCCGGGTTGGGAGCGCGCTGACGGAGCCCAAGAACCAGACTATCCGTGCCAATGGCAGTACGTGGTTCTACGGGTTGTCCGGCAATGTCCGCCGGACCCACGGCCGGTTGTTCCCATCGCTCGAACGAAATCACCCTGTTTCCATCGATGTGCATTTCGTAGCCAGCCGCCCGCGCTATCGCGCTGAGTCCCGGCACAACAGGCATCCCGGTCAGACGCGCGGAGACCCGGGCCAAGGTGTCCGACGGCACGAGCACGTCCAAGTGGCATCCAGATGAGATCATCCGCAGAATATCCGTGAATAGCTCATCTTTGGAGTTCAGAGTGAATGTCCTGGCGAACAGCGAGCTGTCACTGGGACTCCACGAATTAGGGTGGTCTGACAGATCTACGAACCATGGCAGGGAACCGTCGTTGATGCTGTACCGGATGGGGGCAAGTGGCAGGTCCGTCACTCCCGGCTTTGCCGTGATGATGCCGAACTCGTCCTGAATGACGCACCAACCGCCAGCCCTCGCCCAAGCGCGAAGGGCCGCGCCAAGTGGCAAGTCGCTCATCCTGACGGTGGCAGTCGAATGGTCGTCGGCCGGTAGAACCATGTTCAGGTCGAACTGGCTGGCGTACATCACGAACGCATCGCACACGGACCCGTCCTTTATGAGCACAGTAGCCGACGCACCGTCCAACGGATCGGAGTCGCTGACTGGCCAGGAAACTGAGGGCCTGTCGCTGAGTGACACAACCACCCGGCCACGCTCGCTCGTCACACAGTGCTCAACCGCATAGGACAGGTGAATTCTGATGGCGACCTGAGCGTCCAGACCCACCATCTCTATGCCCGTCACTGGACCAATCCTTGTACGCCTGAAGCCCGGCTTCTGTCTGAGTGCGGCGTCGAATACCGTAACAGTCAGCGTCGGAGGCACGGCAGTGGTAGATACTCTGACACTGGGCGTCTCGTTGCACTCCAACACAACCTGCGTGCCCTCGGAGATTCGCTCCACCCGTACGGTATCAACGCGAATCGGTGCTGTGCTGCCGTCTGGTCCGCTCAAGTTGGAGCCACTGCTGGCGAGAACGGGTAGGGTCTTGTAGGCCACAGAATCGCCAACGTAAGGTCCGGGTTTCACGCCGAAGCTCGGGAAACGTGCAGAGCATCCATCTCGATCCTCGGCGCGGAAGTAGTAGCTGTGCACACCAGGAGGAAGGGTCAGCCGTACCTGGTAAGTCCCGTTGGCGGAGTGGCCGCCGACAGGGCGCATCGGGTAGGCGACATTGTTCACATATACTTCCATCTTCGCCGGGGCGTCCGCGTCGTGATCGCTGTACCTGACCTGCATGATGTAGACGGTCCGGGCCGTGCCAAATGGTGGCGTGAGCTTACAATCCGATAGGCGGGGCTCGTGGCTGTCCCCGGCCGCACGCACCGGCGAGGCAAAAACCAGTAGCAGGAGAGATTCCACAGAAGCTAATGCAACTGCCAAGTACCGCTGGCTTGTTCTCCTGCTTCCTGCCGCGCGCGCCATGACTTACCTGAGCCTCAGAACCTCAGCGTTCGCGCTACCTCTGAATTCCGGCGTCTGTTCTCGATTGTACAACGCGCGGGCCATCGGAGATACGCTGGTGGAGACGTATTGCTGCAGCTCTCTGAGCTTGACAGCACCGCTGCCGTCTGCGTCGGCCTCGCCTTTGAGGCCCTTGAGCAGGTAGTACGTGAACAGGCCATGCCGCTTGTCCGGATACCACGAGGCAATCTGGCTGCCTGAGGCTGCGGTCATCACCGTCGCGTTGGCTGGCAAGTCTTCGGTGACGGGCGCGACTACGAGCGGGCTGGCGTCGCGCAGGAAGGTCGTCACATTGCCGGCCACGTCCGGGGTCTCGCCCGAGAAGCAGGCGTCCAACACGACGGTCAGGCTCTTGGCCGGGACCTTGCCGAGGTTCGCGTAGAAGGCATCCAGCGGGTAGCCGTTGATCTCGATGTAGTCCGGGCTCGCGTCCGCAGGCACGAGATAGCCCTTCTTCTCTCTGATTGACGGCGCGCCGTGGCCGACGTAGTAGACAAACACATCGCACTGACCCGGCTTGCGCGAGGCCCAGTTGAAGAGCTGGCCTTCAGGATTGCCGGCAGTGCCGAAGGTCCGTTCAAGGTCGCCCTTGGAAGGGTCGTCCAGCACAATGACGTTGCCGTCCGAGTAGCCGAACGCCTCGGTGAGGTATTTGCGCATCGCCTCCGCATCCCGCTTCGCATACTCGACCTTGCTCACGCTCTTGTAGTTCGAGACACCGATAACGACTGCGATAGCGTCCGGGTTCCCACCGCCCTGCGGAATGCCAACCAGCAGGCTGTCGGTCAGGGACGGCGGTTGGGTCGGACTGGTTCCGTCGGGCCTGGGCTTGGGCTGGATTGCCACTTCGGTCGGCGCCTGGACCCTTGTGTTCATCGGGATGGCGACCGTGGCGGTCCGGGTGAACTTCGGTCTCTGCTCGGCAATGCTCAGCGCCAGTTTCACGGTGTCTCCCTTGTACCGGGCATTCACGAAGACCGGGTACTTCAGGGAACGCCACTCGCCCGCCGGAATGTCGCCCAGGTTCAATACGGGCTGCGAAGACTGGTAGAGCACGTTCGGGTCGGTCGGCGTCACCGTAACCTGAACCCCGAGCGCTGTGCCGGTCCCCCGGTTCTGGACGATGGTCGTCACCTCGACCTGCTCGTTCAGCTCAAGCTGGCCGTTGCCGTTGCCCTGCGCCCACTCGCTCTCAGACTCTTTGTCTGTGATGGCGAAGTCGTGAACAGCAAGCTCAGGCGGCTCGATTCCGCGAGCGGTGATCGTGATGACCGCAGGCAAAGCGTCGGCGCCGAACACCGGCTCTATTGCCGAAACACGGAACCGCACTTCCTGGTCCGGCGCATCCTCGTTCGCCGCAAGTCTGACCTTCACCTGTTCGGTTCCGCCAGCACTGATTTCAGGAATGATAGCGTCCCTGCTCACCGAGACACCCGTGACAGACGATATCGCCTCAGCCCGCACCCGCACGCTGTCAGCCTTGCCCTTGCCTTTGTTCGCGACGGTCACGACGATGTATGCCTGTTCACCTGCATCCAACGCCTGATTCCGCCTGCCGGTTTCCTCAAATGCCAACACGGTCTCAAGCCGAGGCGGGAATGAAAGCTTGGGCCCGGGTTTGGGTGCAGGACCCGCGACCGGCCCGGCAACCTTGCTGGGCGGAGTCGGGGCGGGCCGGACCGGCCTCTTGACCTCTTTGTGCTTCGTGAAGCAATAGGCAAGGCCGAGTTGGGCTGACGGGCCGTATAAGCCTGCCGGACGGGTCGCAAAGATGTTCTCCGCACCCAAGGTCAAGCTCACTCGGTCGGTCAGACGAAGAGGAAAGGCGACTCCAAGCGACAGCAGTGGCGAGCCGCTGCCGGTATAGTACGCCCCGGTCTCATTTGTGAACCCAGGAATGTACCCGTACCCGGCGCCGACCTGAAACACGCCGAACCGCACCTTGGCCAGTCCTCCGTAGGTCCTGATCGCCCATGACATGTCGGGCACGTTGGCCCGGGCGAGCAGGAAATCGGCGCCCAAGTCAAACCGACCGAACCCCAGTGTCGGCCCACCGGCGAACGCGACCACGTAACCGTCCCAGCCGAGCCAGTTGGCATAGCCCGCGCCGATGCTGCCGCCGAGCGAGAAGTCGGCTGCCGGAATCGCGGTTGCCAGCAGCGCGATACCGAGCAGCGTGAGGTGGAACGCGGAACGATGAACGATGAGCGCCGAATGACGACTACCGACAGCTATCCGCTGACGGCCTACCACCCCGGACAAAGGACGGAGTCCGGTCAACTGCACCTCCGATGACTGGTGAGATACCTCTTGACCGCGTCGGCACAATGCACGCTTGGCCGCGTCCGCAGACACGGCGGATGACAGCTTCAATTGAGCGGCCCGAGGCCGGCTCGGTCAGTGATAATCATACCCCCGCAGGGCAGAAGTCAAGGAAGAAAGTTCTGAGCGCTGAGTGATGAGTGATGAGCACCGATGATGCAGGGACAAGGTCACAGCGCGCGTACGACACGCAAGTCACAGTGCTAAATGCAAATATCAAAATGCAAAATGCCCCGAGGCGGAATTTGCCACGAACGAAGGCGCGAAAGAAGGGCAACCGGGAGACATCTTCGTAAAGACGATGATGTTGGGGACTTGTAGCACAGGGTCGAATGGATTGTGCGAAAAAGGGGGCAGGTGCAGGACTGAGAGCTGTTGCAGAAGCAGGAGCGGCTGCTGTTGGTTGACCTGTTGCAGGGGCCGAAGCACGCGCCGTTGCGGCGGCTGGGCTAGGTGCTGTTACCGGTGCTGGGGCAAGGGCTGGAACGGCGGCTGTTGCGGGTGCTGGAACAAGGACCGGAGCGACGGCTGTTACGAGACGAGGGTCGGGTGCTGTTGCGGGTGCTGGGATAAGGGCTGGAGCGGTTGCAGTTGCGAGACCAGGGCCGGGCGCTGTTGCGGGTGCTGGAGCGAGGGCTGTATAGAGGGCTGGGACTCCCCGAATGGTCGGGGTCAAGTCCGGATTTTCCTGTAAATTCCCATCTCAGGCTGACATCTTTCGACCGGTAGTCTGAGGGCTGAGTTCCGTCTTTCGGTCCACTGCTAATCCCAGTATCCGCCGGAGCGTGTCTAACTGCTCGAGCTCCGTCTCGCTGAACTTCACCCGCGCCCAGTTCTCGCAGGCTCGAATCAGTGCGGCAAACACCAGCTTCAGGCAGGGCTTCTCGGCGAAGAACCGCGGGATCACCTTGGTGCGCCGTCGACCTTCCTCGAAGGTCCGCTCCAGGAGGTTCGTCGAGCGTACCAGTTGCCGTAGCCGCACCGGCAGCTTCAGGTGGTTTAACGACGCTTCCGCATCGTCTTCAAGGCAGGCCATCGCGCTCGGATAGAGCCCCCGGTACTTGGCAATCACTTCCTGCATTCTCGCCTGCCCCTGCTCGAAGGTTGCCGCATCCCGAATCGTATATATCTCCGCTTCCACCTCCGGCACCACGTCCCGGGGCAGTTTGGCCCGGACGTTGCGCATCTTGTGCACCCAGCAGCGAATCCGCAGGCTCTTCGGGTAGGCCTGGTCGATCGCCTTATTGAGTCCGGGCGCACCATCCGCCGTGATGCTCAGCGGCACCTTCAAGCCGCGGCTCACCATGTTCCGCAGCATCTCCAGCCAGGCATCATAGCTCTCTTTGTTGCCCAGCGTCATGTACAGCAGTATCTTACGTCCGTCC
>JAPLUO010000314.1 GCA_026397595.1 Caldifarciminota bacterium | reverse complement strand
ACTCCGTCCCGGCAAATATGCCTCCCGGCCGGACCAGCATGAAGACGATAAGCAGCAAAGGGTAGATCACCCAACGCCAGTCCTGGACTGCCGGCGGCAGGAGAATCCTCAAGCCCTCGAGCAGGAACGTCCACGCGACGGCTGCGACAAGCGTACCGGAGATGCTGCCCAGCCCGCCCAACACCACAATCAGCAGCACGTCAATCGACTTCAGGAAGTCGAAGTTGGACGGGTGCAGGAACACGTACAGGTGCGCGTACAAGCCTCCGGCCACGCCCGCATACACGCAGCCGGTTACGAACCCAAGGGTCTTGTACCGAGTGCTGTCTATGCCCACGGCCTCGGCCGCCAGCTCATCCTCGCGCACCGAAATCAACGCCCGTCCGATGCCCGAGAAGACGATATTGCGCAGCACCACAACCGCAATCACCGTCAGCGGAAACACCCAGAGGAAGCTCGTCAGTTTCGGTATCGAACTCATCCCCCGTGACCCGCCCATCATCGGAATCACCTTGTCCGAGTTATCGAACAGCACCTTCACGATGATGCCGAACCCAAGCGTCGCGATGCCGAGGTAATCGGACTTGAGCCGGAGTATCGGCAGCCCGATAAGCAGGGCAATCAGGCCGGCCAGCACCGCCCCGGCAACCAGTCCGAGCAATAGCACCGCCGGGTTGTGGCCGCCGATGCTGCGGGTCACTAGCGCAGCCGTGTACGCGCCGATACCGTAGAACGCGGCGTGGCCCAACGAGAACTGCCCGGTGTAGCCGTAGATGAGGTTCAGACCCAGCCCGGAGATGGTCATGATTCCGGCCAGGCAGATTATCTGCTGCCAATACGGATTCAGCGCGCCGAACAATATGAGGGCCTCAACGCCCACGAATGCCGCGACCGCGACCAGCAGCGCCACCAGGCCGGCATTGAGGCGACTACGTGCACTCATACGTCCGAATGACCAATTCCCAATTCCCAATATCCAACGAATACCCAATGCCCAATGAACGCCTAGACATTTCCGTCCATTGGACCTTCGTTAGGAATTGAGAATTAGGCATTGGGAATTGTCGCTAGACTTTTTCCCTCGTCGGCTTGCCCAGAATCCCCGCCGGCCGCACCAGCAGCACCAGGATCAGTATCCCGAACGCTACCGCGTCCCGCAGTGTCGAAGATATGTACGCGGACGTAAATGTCTCGACCACGCCCATAATCAGGGAACCGAGCATCGCGCCGGGAATCACGCCGATTCCGCCCAGCACCGCGGCCACAAACGCCTTCAGGCCGGGCATGACGCCCATGAACGGGTTAATCTGAGGATATGCAATGCCGTACAGCACGCCTCCCGCGCCGGCCAGAGCTGAGCCTACCCCGAAGGTCACCGAGATAATCCAGTCAACATTGATGCCCATCAGCCGCGCGGTATCGTGGTCATACGACACCGCCCGCATCGCCATTCCGGTCCGGGTCTTGTTCACGAACAGCGTCAGCGCCACCATTAGGAAAGTCGAAACCGCGAACACGATTATCTGGATGTTGCTTACCGACACGCCGCCGATGTTGAACGACGTGACGGCAAACGGCCTGGGGAAAGCCCGGTAGTCCGGCCCGAACATGAACCGCAGGCTGGTGAAATACTCAAGGAACAGCGATACGCCCATCGCGGTTATCAGGGCGGATATGCGCGGGGCGCTCCGCAGGGGCCGGTAGGCGACGCGCTCGATGAACATGCCCAGACCCGCGCACCCGACCATCGCCGCGACGATTGCCAGCGGCCAGGGCAGCCTCCAACTGGCCAACGCATAGAACCCGACATACGCACCTACCATGAACACGTCCCCGTGCGCGAAGTTGATGAGCCGCACGATGCCATAGACCATCGTGTAACCCAGCGCAATCAGGGCATACACGAAACCGAGCTGGAGCCCGTTGATAAGCTGCTGCAGGAAGTATGACACCGGCTTTCTAGAATCCCAAAACCGCCTCTGAAGTCAAGAAAGACAGCGGCAGACGTCCGCACCTCGTCATTTCCCCTTTCCACTTTCCCCTCCCCCTCTCGGCATCCGTTCCGCACTTTGCCATTTCCCCTTGTCACTTCGCATTTCGGCGGTCCGGGCACGCCTTGACTTACCCAGCCTCGGTTCTAGACTTACTTTGGCAGGTTTATCTAGAGGAGGTCATATGACCAGACAATGTCTGATACTGTTCTTTGTCGCCGGGCTCGCCGCATGGCTGCCCGCGCAGGATCTGATAATCGAAGGCCACGAAGTGCCATCCGTCATCGGCACGTATGGCAAGTTTAAGCAAAACAGCTCTGTCTTCGCGTGGACACCGTTCGATTCTACCCGGACCCATTGGGACCTTACCTCGTACCCGGGCGGCCAGTGGTCAAGAGTCGGCCTCGTTGACTGGACCACCGGCGAGAGCCCCGCTCCGGAGTCCATGGAAGTTGACCCTCCGGGCCCGACCATCATGGAAATAGACACGGTGGGCTCGGGCTCGGTCCAGGACATCTACGAATACAGGGACTCCTTCGGCCTGTGCATTGACGGCATAGACTTCTGGCAGGGAGGGTTCCGCTTCCTCGGCAACTACGTACCCGACGCCCAGGTCTACGTTACCCCGATGTACTATGGCGCGAACTGGGTCAGCGCCGTGAACTGGCAGTACGAAATAATCCAAGGTCTCCCCTACACGGCGAACGAACAGCACACCAAGAACGTCGTGGCCAGAGGCAAGGTCAAGGTGCCGATTTCCGGCGAGTACTACTGGCCGTGCCTCGTCATCCGCGATTACATGGTCTTCACCGACAACCTCGGCTCGGACGATCGACACTGGATCTACGAGTGGGTCGTGCCCGGGCTTTTCAGCGGTGCGAACGGTGTGGCTGCGGCCCTTAGTCAGAACGGCGCGGCCAGGGACTTCACCAATGTCGCGACGATGATGACGCTTTCGGTCTGCGACGTCCCCGGCTGGGACCTGCGTCCGCCCGCGTTCTCGAATACGCGCGTCTGGCCGGATACGAGCTTCGCCGGGCCGTATGTGGTCTGGTCGGTAATTCAGGATAACGACGCGATTGCCGAAGAGTCGCTGTTCTACCGGGTAGACCAGGGCAACTGGGCCGCGGTCCAACCGGATTCAAACAGGGCCGACACGTTCTACTTCGCGATTCCCTCGGCTGGCCAGTCCTCGCGAATCGACTACTACATCTGGGCAAGAGACCGGTACTCGGCCGACCACGACATTGACTTCTGGACCACGTGGCCGGTCTGCTCGCCCGAGAGCACGATGATTACGTTCAACGTGGACGTGACCGGCGTGGCGGCGTCGGAGCCGGCGATTCCGGGCCGCATCGGGCTTTCCGCGTCCCCCAACCCGTTCGGGGGCGCGACCACGTTCTATTTCAACTACCCGAAAGTGCGGCAGGCATCAATCAAGGTCTTCACCAGCACGGGCGAACTGGTACGGAGCCTGGAAATGTCGTCGGTGCCGAGCCTCGGATTCCAAACCCATTGGGATGGCCGGGACGAGATGGGCGAGCCGGTGCCCGCCGGAACCTACCTGTACCGCGTCGAAAGCCCGCAGTACTCCGAGACGCGCAAAGTGACGCTGACGAGGTAGACGGGCGAAGTCAGAAGTCAGAAGCTAGAGGCTAGAATGCAGAACGAGACCCGGAAATGGAACTGAAGCTGGTTGCCGTTGAGCATCCTGATGATACGAACATCGTCGTGGGCCAGACGCATTTCATCAAGACCATCGAGGACGTCCACGAGTTGATGGTCACGTCGGTTCCGGGCGTGAAGTTCGGGCTGGCGTTCAACGAGGCGTCAGGCCCGTGCCTGGTCCGGCACTCGGGCACCGATGCCGAGCTTGAGCAACTGGCAATCAGGAACTCGCAGGCCATCGGCGCCGGCCACACCTTCACGCTCATCATGCGCGGCGCGTACCCCATCAACGTCCTGACCCAGCTCAAGGCCCTGCCGGAAATCTGCTCCATCTTCTGCGCAACCGCCAACCCGGTTTCAGTAGTCGTGGCCGAGACCGAGACCGGCCGCGGCGTCATGGGCGTGATTGACGGTGAGAAGCCGAAAGGCATCGAAGGCGACAAAGACATCGCCGACCGCAAAGCGTTCCTCAGGAAAATCGGCTACAAACAGTAGCAGCCCGTTCGTCCAGTGACCAAACGCCCCGCCTTCCGGCGGGGCGCAGGTTGAACGGCCGGAACGCACTCGGACGCCAATCGTCAGTTGGAAATCGCGAGGCTGATCTCCCGCGCCTTGCGCGCCTGACTGCTCTCTGCTAACCGACTAACTCGCGTATCCGCAGCGCCCTCGCCAGACGGATCCTAATAGGCGACTGTCCCTGATACTCCCAGTAAGTGACTGTCCCTGATTGCCCGTCCCTGATTGCCCGTGAAATGTGGTGGAGAGGAGAACCAGGGCCGCGCCCGCTGCGTCCGTCAAGAATCTTTTATTGCGGAGCTTGTCTGAAAACTACCTTGCGGCACTTGTGCACTACCCCATGTTGTGTCCGATGAACAGGCCGCCACCAACCAGTTGTGGCTTGCGCAGGCTCATCCC
>JAPLUO010000176.1 GCA_026397595.1 Caldifarciminota bacterium | reverse complement strand
TCTTCTGTTTGGGACAGTGCAATTGCATATGGGCTGTGTCTTGGCATATCTCCTCTCGTTCAAGAACAAACGAATGATACGCCAACACCCGCCAACTGTCAATATGATACGTTACCGTATTTATGAAATGGAGTACTTAGCTACAACGGGGCTGCCAACAAGGTGTATTGCGCTGGTCATTATAACGTGACCGTAATTGACGGCGCCATGGACAGCGTAGTCGGGTCGGTCGAGGTCGATGCGTATTCGGTTACCTCTGACTCGGGCCGCAACCGCGTCTACTGCGGCACCGCCGACGGCAGCGCCGTCTATGTTATCGACGGCGTCACCAACACGGCAACCGACACCTTCGGCCTTGGCGACTATGGCGGGATTGGCGCGCTGTGCTGTAATGGACCGGACAACTACCTGTACTGCGCGGGCTTCCAGAGCGACATCGTGGGCGTAATCGACCTGGCCGGCGACAGCCTGCTCGACATAGTGGCCATCGGCGACGAGCCGGTGGCGCTCGTGGCCAATCCACTGTCCGACAAGGCGTACTGCGCCAATCGTTACAGCTCGACGGTCTCGGTGATTGACTGCGCCGCGAACCGTGTGGAGGCCCTGGTGCCGGTCGGTTCGAGACCGGCGGCATTGTGCTACAACCCGGCCCACGACAAGGTCTACTGCGCCAACTCCGGCGGCAACAACGTGACGGTAATCGACTGCGCTTCGAACGAAGTGCTGGACTCAGTGCCCGTTGGGCAGTGTCCGCGGGCTCTCTGCTATAACTCAGTGAGTAACCGGGTCTACACCGCGGACTACTACGGCCAGAGCGTGACGGTGATTGACGGCGCGACCAACGAGGTGCTCGCGACCGTGCCCACGGACGAGCAGCCGCTGGGTCTGGCCTTCAGTCCGGCGAGCAACAAGATTTACTGCGTAAGTGGCGGCTGGAGCTCCGATTCGGTCGTCACCGTCATCGACGGCACGTCAAACCAGGTGCTGGTGACGATTGTCGTCGGGCCGCAGCCGGGAGCTCTGGCCTATGACTCGCTGGACAACCGCGTCTATTGTGCCGTTGCGGGCGACAGCATCCTGGCCGTGATTGACGGCGCCTCCGACAGCATCGTGGCAAGGGTCGTCGTCGGACGACAGCCATCGGCCTTGTGCCACAACCCCTTGGACAACAAGATATACTCTGGCTGTTCCCGGTTTGGCTACGTGATCTCGATAGTGGACGCGGCGACGAACACGGTGGTCGGAAGCGTGCCGGTGGACCGCGAGCCAGTCGCTTTGTTCCACAACCGGCTGAACGACAAAGTCTATTGCGCTCTGGGCAGTTCGGACAGCATGGTCGTAATCAGCGGCCGGACAAACACGCTCGTCGGCAAGGTCTGGGCCGGCAACGGCGCGACCGCGTTTGCCTGGAGCCGGCCGCTGAACCGAACTTATGCTACCAACCAGTTCGACTCTCGCGTCGCGGTACTCCGCGATTCGATGACCGGAATCGAGGAAACGCCGAACGCCGGAGTGCGAACGACGAACGCAGCCACGGTCGTCCGCGGCGTGTTGGTGCTGCAAGAACACAGGACACGGAACACAGGATACAGGGCGGGCCTGCTGGACGTCGGTGGCAGGAAGGTCACGGAGCTTCGCCCGGGCGCGAACGATGTGCGTTCGCTCGCACCCGGTGTCTATTTCGTCCGGGCCGAAAGCCGCAAGCCGTCAGCCGTGAGCTGTCGCAAGGTCGTGATTACCAAGTAAGGAGGCGAAGTGAAATCGACGCTGATGCCGTTTGCCGTATGCTGCTTGCTCTATGCCATCTGCATGGGCCAGTGGTCCAGCCCGGTGCCGCTCCTCCGCAACAACCCCTCAATCGCGGGGCAGTCGTTCGTTGCCGGAACCGGCGACACGATGTGGGCCGCAATGGTCGTCGGCCGGGCCGGGTCGACCGGACCGTATCAGGTGCTGGCAAGCTGGACAACCGGTGATACGTGGTCGCTGCCGGCCGAACTGACGCCGCCGGATTCGGGCCGCATCTTCTCGGAACCGGGCATGGGCCGGGATGCTCTCGGCCGGCTTTGGGTCGCCTGGTACCGCGGCGACTACCCGACACGGGATATCGAGAGCAGCGCCGTATGGTACGCAATGCGTGATTCGGACGGCTGGCACGCGCCGGCAAGAGTCTGTTCGGGCATCGCGGCCGAAGGCCCGATGTCGTTCGCGTCCGATGCTTCGGGCGACTGGTATCTTGGCTTCGCGACGCTGACCCCATACACGAACTTCACCTACTCGTCGGCCGTGTACAGCCGTTGGGCCGGCGACTCGTGGCTGTCCCCGCACTACATCGCCCGAGGAATGGGCAGCCCGATAGAGACGAACTTCTCTGCACCGACGCTGGTGACGCGGCCGGACTCAGGCTTGTGGGCCACCTACGAGATGATTATCGGCGACGACGCAATCTCGATGCTCAAAATCATCCGGGGCGACATCGCACGCTGGTGCTGGAGCGAAAACGGCTCGAACCCGGCCGTGACAGCGGACTCGGCGGGACGGCTCTGGATTCTGTACTCGGAGCTGCACATGTACTGGCTGCACGCACAGGTGATTGTCGACAGCAGCTCCGTTGACACGACACTGATAACCGAAGCCGCGGAGGGGCGGTCGTGTGCCACGACCGACGGCGAGGGGCTCGTGTGGGCGGCATGGCCGCGCCGGTCGAGTCACCTGGTGTCGGTCAACTACTCTCGCGGCGCCGAATGGTCGCCTCCTGAGGTCGCGGCTGATTCCGTCGGCGTCCCGAAGGGAATTGCGGCCGACGCAGCCGGCCGTATCTACGTTCTGTTCCAGACCAATGCCGGGCGGCTCTGCAGCGTGTATCGGACCGAACGGCCCGGCGTTCAGGAGCAAGGCCCAGGTCGGGCTTCCGGCACCCGCCTCACCACCATTATCCGCAGCGTGTTGTGCCTGCCGCTTTCTTTCTTCTTACCTCACTCTTCACTCTTCGACATGACCGGCCGGAAGGTCGCGGACCTGAAACCGGGTCCGAACGACGTGTCACGACTGCCAGCCGGGGTGTACTTCTACACTCCAGCCGCAGGCGACCGGCGCGTCAGCGGGAAAGTGGTGCTGGTCGAATAGCAGGAGTCCGAGCACTCAACCGGGGCGGCTTCTGCCGCCCCGGTTGCGGTATCGGCCGACTCCGGCTATTGACAAAGTTCTTCTTGACAGATGGTGACAGCCGACTATCATAAGTAGCAGCGGGCTCATTGGCCCGAGGGGTGTTCTTGATTCAGTCGCGGGCGTCAAGTTCCTTGACAATTCGTGTCGGGTCCGCAGGCGGCGCAGCCGGCATTCGTTCACGGACGCCTGTCGCTGGCTGATGGACGCAGCCGGCATCCTGCCGCGCCGGAACTACCGAAGTGCGGAGCCACGTCCGGGGCGCAATGGCTCCCAAAGACCGAAAGGGCGGGTGCACGTCACACGGGGAGGTCCGATATGAACCGCAAAGCGGTGTTTGCGATCGTGGCATTGTGGCTGGCCGACAGCATGTTGGTCGCCGTTCAGGCAGCCGAGCCTGCCGAGATAACCAAGTACCACAATCTGTGGCAGCAGCGATGGTCGCACGTCGAGACGGCGGCCAGACCCGGTTTCGGGCTCAGTCAGGACCCGGCCGCATTCATGATTGACACGAGCGTTGTGTTCGGCCCGGCGACGGGCGACCAGTGCCATCCGGCGCTGGCGTCCAGCGGTTCCGGCTGGCTGGCGGTGTGGAGCGACGGCCGAGACTACACGCTCCGCGCGGCCCGGCTCGATTCCGGCGGAGCGCTCCGGGACACAAGCGGACTCGTCATCGGCGCGCTCAACTACCTGCCGACCCAGTCCGCCGTGGCCTTCGATGGTGCCAACTATCTGGTAGTCTGGGAAACCGGTTCCTACATGTGGGACGGTGACGTCAAGGCCGCGCACATCAGCCCGGCAGGTATTTTGCTCGACACGTTCGTGGTTTCTGAAGCGCTGAATGGGCAGTACAACCCATGGGTTGCGTCGGCCGGCGACACCAGTCTCGTCGTCTGGCTTGATGGCCGGAGCGGGGCGGTAACGGAAGTGTACGGTGCGCGCGTCCTGCGGTCCGGGGCGGTGCTCGACCCGGAAGGCATCAGGGTCAGCGAAACCGGCAGCTTTGGTTCGGCCATGCTGGCAATCGCGTACGGTCACGGCGAGTTCCTAACGGCCTGGTCGAGCTACGACACGCTGGGCCAGAGAGTCATTTCGGCCTGCCGTGTCGGCGTTGACGGCTCGGTCATTGACACGAATGCCATCGTGCTGAGGACGTCGTCAGCATATGACGCTACCGAGCCGACCATTGCCTTCGGAGATACCTTCTTCCTGGTCGCCTGGCAGGAGGGTGACTATTCGCAGATGGACATCCTCGGCCGACGGGTGACTGTGGGTGGAAGCGTACTCGACCCGACCTGCATCAAAGTCGCGCAGTTCGCCGACCAGCAGGAACAGGCGGCCGCGACGTTTGACGGCACGAACTACCTTGTGACCTGGCTCGACATTGACTATGACTACAACCAGACCATGCGCGCGCGCCGGGTTACGACTGCCGGGGTCCTGCTCGACCCGAACCAGATACGCATCTGCCCGACCCACACTGCTGCCGGCGCTCCGGCCGCCTGCTACTCAGGCGCGAGCTTCGTAGTGGCATGGGACGATGGCTGGAGCTCGGGCGGAGCCGACGTCTACTGCGCCCGTGTCAGCTCCGCGGGGACGGTCATTGACACGAACGGCATCGTGCTGCCGCTCGGCGCGGACGCACAGCAGCTCCCCGCGGTCGCCTTTGACGGCACGAACTACCTCGCGGTCTGGCAGGAGCAGGGTGGCGCATTGTTCGACCTGTACGCGGCTCGCGTGGCTCCTGACGGGACCGTGCTCGACCCGGGCGGCGTGTTGGTGTCGAGGGACGTCGTCGACGGAGTGAACAGCGCCATGGCTTTCGGAGCCGGCGAGTACCTGGTCGTCTGGAATGTAGGCAGTCTCACGGACACAATGACACTCCGGGCCGCCCGCGTCACGCCGTCCGGAGTTGTGCTCGACACGACGCCGATTCAACTCGGGGCCGGACTCGCGATGGACGGCTACCCGAACGTCGCCTTTGACGGAACGAACTTCCTTGTGGTCTGGTACGGCATCCGCACTTCAACGATAGACATCTTCGGAGCACGGGTGGCTCCGGACGGAACCGTGCTCGACCCGACCGCATTCGACATCTACAGCGGCGATTCCATGCTCAATGCGCTGCCGTCGGTCGCTTTCGACGGCGCGAACTACCTCGTTGCCTGGATGCGCGGCTACGAAAGCGCGGACGTATGGGGTGCGCGTGTGAGCCCGGCTGGCACGGTCCTTGCCCCCGGCCCGTTTGCAGTCTGCGCGGCGAGTGCGGAACAGTCGCATCCGCGGGTCGCGGCCGGGCCTACCAGTTCACTTGTCACATGGATGGACAACCGGGTCATGGGCAACTACTTCGACATCTACGCAGCCCGGGTCAGCCACGACGGAACGGTGCAGGACCCGGGCGGCCTCATCGTCACCAATACCAGCGGCGACGAGGGAGACCCGGAGGTGATATTCGACGGCAGCAACTACAGCGTATTCTGGTTGCGAATGACATACGACTCGGGCGCCATCGGCGGCGCGAAGCTGGACACGTCCGGCCGCGTAACGGCCATGTTCCCGTCATTCGGTTCGGCGTCGTACCAGACGTATCCGAGGGCGGCGTCAGGTGGCGGAGCCGGGCCCTTCGTGGTCTATGATTGCTGGACCGGCACGGCCGGCCGTAGAGCCTACGACAACTACCGGGTCTGGGGCAGACTCGGGCCATTCATCGGGGTCGAGGAAGGACGTCCTCCGCTGACCGCCGACCGCTCACCGCTGACCGCTACAATCATCCGAAGTACGCTGTTCCTGCCTCTGGCGTCAGGCGCGAAGCGCGGAGCGCCCAGCGCCTTCCTCGACATCAGTGGCCGGAAGGTGCTCGACCTGCATCCCGGTCCGAACGACGTGCGGGCGCTGGCGCCCGGCGTCTACTTCGTGCGCGAAGAGCCTCAAGCCGCAAGCCCCAAGCCGCAAGCTGTCCGGAAGGTGGTTATCTCAAGGTAAGGAGGAACGATGCGATATGCAATCCTGTGTTCCGTATTCTGTATCCTGTGTTCTGTGTCCGGCGGACAGTGGTTAGAGACGGCGATAATTCTGCCTGATTCCAGCGGGCCGCGCGCTTTCTGCTACAACCCGACCAACAACAAGGTCTACTGCGCGAACTCCGGCACGATTACCGCGGGCCTCAACACCGTGACCGTGATTGACGGCGCAACGAACTCAGTCATCGCCACCGTCACCGCAGGAAGCGGGCCCTGGGACCTCTGCTACAACCCGCAGGACAACGAGGTCTACTGCGCGAACTACTTCAGCGACAACGTGACAGTGATTGACGGCGTTCTGGACTCGGTGATTGCCACCGTGGCCGTGGGTGCCACCCCCTCGGCGCTGTGCTTCAACACCTTGGACAACAAGGTCTACTGCGCGAACTGCGGAAGCAACGACGTGACCGTGATTGACGGCGCGACGAACGTGGTGCTGGCGACGGTCCCGGTCGAGAGCGTCCCTCTTGCCCTCTGCTACAACTCCGAGAACAACAAGGTCTACTGCGCCAACGTGTGGGACAGCACCGTGACGGTGATATGTGGTGCTGGCGATACGGTCATAAGGACCGTCGCCGCGGGCCGCTATCCGTTTGCTCTTTACTACAGCCCGCAGAACAACAAGGTCTACTGCGCAAACCCGTTTATCGACAGCGTGACCGTGATTGACGGCGCGACGGACTCGGTCATTGCCACGGTTGCTGCCGGATACGGGGCTTGCGCCTTCTGCTACAACCCGCAGAACAACAAGGTCTACTGCGCGAACGACGACTTCGACGGCAGCGTGACTGTGATAGATGGCGCGTCGGATTCGGTTCTGGCCACGGTCACAGCTGGAAGTGAACCTATCGCCTTGTGCTACAACCTGCAGAACAACAAGGTCTACTGCGCGAACTACCGGGGCGACAGCGTGACCGTGATTAGCGGCGCGACGGATTCGGTCATTCGGACAGTCGCGGTTGGAGGCGGACCGGTGGCCTTTGCCCACAACCCGGTCCAGAACCGCGTATACGTGGCCAACAACGTAGGTTCCAGCATCTCGGTCCTGCGTGACTCGGCGGGCGGAATCGAGGAAAGCTTCAGGCCTCAAGCCGCAAGCTTCAAGCCGACCGCCACCATCGTCCGCGGCGTGCTGTTCATGCCTGAGGCCTCAAGCCACAAGCCACAAGCTGCAAGCTGCCTGCTCGACATCTCCGGCCGGAAGGTCATGAGCCTGAAGCCCGGCGCGAATGACCTTGGCCGGATAGCGGGCGGAGTTTACTTCATTTCAACAGACCGGAGGGGTTGGCCGCAGACCGGGCAATCCCTAACTAAGTTCGTGCTGAGCCGGTAGCCAAGTACCGGCATGAGGAAAGGAGAGAACATGCGAAGGACCATCCTGGCGCTGGCAGCGCTCATGATTGCTCTGCCAGGAAGCGCGCAGGCTGACCGCCACAGTGATACTCTGACCATCAACCACTGGCGGATGTGGCTGATTGACAATGGGATATTCGGGCAAACCCCAGGCCAAGCCGCCGGCGGCGAATGGCCCCTGGTGTCGAGGCACAAGTACGTCTTCGGGGCCGGTCTGTGGGTCGGTGCGGTTCCCAGCGATACCCTTACGTCCGTGAGCTACGATCCGTTCTCTGGTAACTGTGAGACCACGCCCGGAGACTCTCTCGGGGGGCCGAGCGATACCCTAGTTCGAATGTACACCTATCGTCATCGTTGGCCGGCTCCGGCCGGGCGTTTTCCGCGGGCACCGCAGAATCGCATCTCGGACCAGGATGCGTGGTGTTGTTTCAACGACTTCGATTCCACTAAACACGATAGCGGCGGGCGACCGATGGGGCTTCAAGTCTATCAAGCCACCTATGCATCGCAGCATCCATCGGTACAGGACGCCGTCTTCCTGCGCTACGAGGTCGAGAATCAGTCGGCAGGCCCACTGCCCGCTGTCTACCTCGGATTCGCTTTCGACTATGATATCGGCGGCGGGACGAACGACTGCTACCGGGGTTTCTACCGTCAGTGGTTTCACCGAGACTCCGGGGACAGCATCTATCTTGATGACCTGGTCTGCGGCTACAGCGAACCTGAGCCCGGGTGGGACACGACCGGGACCGTGGCGATTGGGTTTGTCCGCACGCCCGGCAACCACGGAGTTGCGTCGATGAAGTACTATGACTTGTTCGGTGCCAACCCCTTTGGTGACAAATTGCAGTACCTGGTCATGACCGGTTTCGACATCCGACGCGGGGAGTACGCTCCAATCGACACTTTCGGCGGCCCTCCCAGCGACTTGCGGGTACTCCTCTCGGTCGGACCGTTTGACCTCGCCCCGGGCCAGAGCGAATCACTGGTTGTGGTCATGGTTGGAGTCAATTGCCGGCCCGACGTTGACAGCCTGCGCATCGCGGAGGCGGTATGGACAGCGGAGTCGGCCTACCTCGCCGGTCTGCCTTATGGCATCCAGGAACCGGGGCAAGGCACTCCGCCCAGCGCCAGCCCCTCACCCTCGATCGCCAGCATCGTGCACGGCACCCTTCTCCTGCCCGAATTCCGGGACCCCGGCCGCGAGTCACGAACCGACCTGCTCGATGCCACCGGCCGCAAGATGCTGGACCTGAAGCCCGGCGCGAATGACGTGCGGGCGCTGGCCCCTGGCGTTTACTTCGTCCGTTCCGAGCCGTCAGCCGTCAGCCGTCAGCCGTAACCAAGGTCGTCGTGACAAGGTAGGAGGAGCCGATGAGATTCTGCATTCTGATTTCTGCTTTCTGCCTTCTGACTTCGCCAGTGGCGAAGGCCCAGGAGCCGGAGACTACCATTTACCTGCCCGATTCGCTGTCAGGCATACTCAACCCACTGCACCTAGCTTCTAGCCCGACGCACAACAAGGTCTACGTTGCTGCGGGGCAGGACGGCGATTGTGTCATGGTCATTGACGGCGCCACGAGTGAGAAGCAGGCTCGGATTTCGACGTGGCCCGGCGTCACCGCTCTGCTCTATGACTCGGTCGGCGACAAGCTGTATTGCGCCACCCGTTACGGCCTCACGGTCATCAGCGGCGCGGCTGACACCGTGGTCGCGCAGGTGGAATGCGGTTTCGACGCAACGGCGCTTTGCGCCAACCCGCACGACCGCAAAGTCTATGCTGCCTTCCTCGACGACTCCGTGGCGGTCGTTGACGCGGTTGCCGATACGCTGATTACGAGGGTTCCGGTCGGCGCGACCCCGACCGGCCTCTGCTACAACTCGCTCGGCGACAAGGTCTACTGCATCGGTCAGCGCACCGACACGGTGTGCGTGATTGACGGTGAGACGAATGCGCTGGTTGCCGTCATACCGGGCGCCGGAGGCGGTGACCTGCTGTGCTACTCGCCGAGCAGCAACAAGGTCTACGCGGCGAGGATGGGCCCTGACACCCTGGTGGTAATCGACGCGGTTCATGACAGCATTATCCGGACCGTTCAGACGGACTACGCCGCGACTGCACTCTGCTACGACCCGCTTACCAACCGCGTCTATTCCACGCACACATCCAGCGCGAGCAAGGTCGTGGTTGTGGACTGCGCGTCCGATAGTGTCGTGGCAAGGCTCCAACTCCATCCTGATGCCCAGCCCTTTGGCCTGAGTTACGTGTCCAGCACAGACCAGGTCTACTTCACCACCACCGGCCCAGGCCAGCTCATGGTGATTGACGGCGCATCGAGTCGGTTGGTCGACAGTATCCCGGTGGGCGGCAATCCATTCGCGCTGACATTCAACCCTGCCGCCAATCGCGTCTACAGCGGAGGGACGTATCCGGAAGAGGTGAGAGTCGTGGATGCTTCGCTCCGACAGGTCGTCGACAGCCTAATCACCGGCTGTCACCCCGGGGCTCTTTGCTACGATTCCACCAACCAGTCGTTCTACTGCGCCCACCTCTGGGGAGAGCACGTGAGTGTCTTGGATGCCGCTACCAACCGGGTGACGGGAACCGTCCGCGTCGGACTTGACCCGTGGGACGTCTGCTGCTCGCCGGCCGCGAACCAGGTCTACTGCGCAACTGACAGCGGCATCGTCGTGGTTGATGTCGGCACGAATCAGGTCGTCGACACGATTGTCTGCGGTGCCGTTCCGCATTGGCTCTGTCCGAATCCAGTCAACAACCGGGTCTACTGCTGCAACGGCGCCGGGTGGCCGGTTGAGTCCACGCTTGCCGTCATTGACGCGGGCGCGAATCAGGTCATTGACACCATAACGGTAGGTATGAACCCTGAGTTGCTTTGCCTCAGCCGGGCCCGCGACAAGCTCTATTGCGCGGTGGGCGGTGAAAGCTGGCCGGAATCCACCCTCGTGGTGATTGACTGCACGACTGACAGTGTGCTGGCCCGGATACACGTTGGGGTGAATCCATCAGGACTGGTCTACGCCGGGGCGGTGGACAAGGTCTACTGCTCGAATAGCCAGAGCTGGGAAGCGGACACGGTAGTAACCGTGGTTGACGGCGTCACCGACAGCGTGTTGACCCGGATTCCGGTGGGACCGAGAGTCTATGCCCTGTGCTACAGCTCACGCAACCGACGCGTCTACGGAGCCCAGAGCGGGTGGCCGTCCTACAGCCTGTTCGTAATCGACGTCCAGTCCGACAGCGTCACTGCCAGAATCGAACTACCCTACGCAGCATCTGTTCTTTACTACTCCGAAGCCACCAATCGCCTGTACGCCGGCGGGGATGGCGATTCAGTCGCGGTAGTCGATGGCGCGACCAATCAGGTAGTAGGTTCGATTCCAGTCGGAAAAGGCGAACACCGGCTGGCGTACAGTCCGGAGACGGGCCGGCTCTATGCTACGAACTGCAATGGTTCGAGCATCTCGGTCATCCGTGACTCGGTCACAGGCGTTGAGGAGGCGACGAACGATAAACGGAGACCGGTTAGGGCCGGCCAGACGGTTGTCAGGTCTGTACTGTGTCTGCCCGAGGCGTTACGCGGCGAGCGGTCGGCGGTGTGCGCTCAGTTACTCGACATCTCCGGCCGCAAGGTGATGGACCTGAAGCCAAGCGCGAATGACGTGCGGGCGCTGTCGCCCGGGGTCTACTTCGTCCGCGAGGTGCCGTCAGTCGCTAGCCGTGTGCCGTCAGCCGTTCGCAAGGTCATCGTGACCAGATAGGAGATTGCCGTGAAGCTCTGCATTCTGATTTCTGCCTTCTGCCTTCTGACTTCGCCTGTGGCGGACGCCGAGTGGTTAGAGACCACAATCTACCTACCGGACTCGCTGTGCGGGTTATCCTCTCCCATGTCACTGGTCTACGACTCAGTTGACAACACGGTCTATGTCGGAGGAGAGGGATACAGTGTCATCGCGATTGACGGCACGAACGATGAGAAGATGGCCCGGATTTCGGTCGGACCGGTCTCCAATGGTCTTTGTCTCAATTCTGTCAACGACAGGGTCTATACCACGGATGCAACCCAGAACTCGGTGACCGTGATTGACTGTGCCAGCAAACAAGTGATTGCCACGGTCGGCGTGGGCGACAGGCCAGTGGGGCTGTGTTACAATCCGACCGACAATAGGGTCTATTGCACGAACGTCATGAGCGACAGCGTCAGCGTGATTGACGGCGCAACGAGTCAGGTGATTGCTACTGTAGCCACAGGGCAGGCGCCAAGAGCTGTTTGCCACAACTCCGTCCGCGACAAGGTCTACTGTGCCAACCTTCAAGACAGCACGGTGACCGTGATTGACGGCGCGACGAACCAGGTGATTACCACGGTGGCCGCAGGGCGCGAGCCTTGGGTTCTGTGCTACAATCCGGTCTCCGACAAAGTGTACTGCGCGAATCTGGGGAGCAGGAACGTGACTGTAATAGATGGGTCGACCAATCAGGTGATTGCCACCGTGGCCGCAGGGGCCGATCCCTGCGCCCTTTGCTGTAATCCGGCCAACAACAAAGTCTACTGTGCGAACGATGACAGTACCGTGACCGTGATTGATGGCGTGACAAACCAAGTGATTGCTACGGTGGTCACCGGAAGCTATCCTGAGGCCCTGTGCTACGACCCGACTAACAACTGCGTCTATTGTGCGAACTTCGAGGGCCGGGACGTTGCGGTGGTTGACGGCGCCAGCAATCAGGTGACCGCGAGGGTAGCCGTCGGGTACAGCCCTTGTGCCCTTTGCTGGAACTCGAACCGCAACAAGGTCTATTGCGCAAACAACGGCAGCGCCAGCGTGACCGTGGTTGACGGCACGAACAATCAGGTCGCTGCCACGGTGACCACAGGATGCTGGCCCGCCGCACTGTGCTACGGCGGTGTTGGCGGCAGAGTCTACTGTGGAGACAGCGGGAGCGACAGTATGTTCGTGATTGATGGTGCAACGAATCGGATGATCGCCACGGTTGTCGTCGGGAACGGCCCTCAGGCGCTATGCTACGATTCGGTCAGTGCTAAGGTCTACGCAGCGGATTTCTTCTGCGATACTGTGACCGTGGTGGACGCTGTGACCAACCAGGTAATCGCTAGCGTGCCCAGCGGGAACCAACCCATTGCCCTTTGCTGCAATCCGGTCGACAACAAGGTCTATTGTGCGAACCAGGGCAGCAGTGATGTGACCGTGATTGATGGCGGTACGAACCAGGTCATCGCCACGGTGAGGACCGGGAACGTGCCGCGCGCCCTCTGCTACAACGCAACCGACAACAAGGTCTACACTGCGAACGAGGGAAGTGGTGACGTGACCGTGATAGACGGCGCGACGAACCAGGTGATTGCCAACGTACCAGCCGGATTGTCGCCGTATGCGCTCTGTTGTAACCCGACCGACGACAGGGTCTACTGCGCGAGTTGGGGCGTGGGCGGCGGCAGCGTGACCGTGATTGATGGCGCAACGAACCAGGTGATAGATACCGTGGCGGTAGGCGACTACCCACACGCCCTCTGCCATAACCCTACGAACAATAGAGTCTACTGCGCAGGCGGTGACAGCTCCGTGACCGTGATTGACGGCGCGACCAACCAGGTGATTACCACCGTGGTCGCAGGGTACGAGCCCTGGGTTCTTTGCTACAACCAGGTCAACAACAAGGTTTACTGTGCGAACTACTACGGCTCCGACGTAACCGTCATAGACGGCGCGAGCAACCAGGTGATTCGGACGATTGCAGTCGGCGCTTTGCCCTGCGCCCTCGCCTGGAACCCGGCGCAGAACCGGGTCTATGTCGCTAACTACGGCAGTTCCAGCATCTCGGTGCTGCGCGATTCGGGTGGGGGAATCGAGGAGAGCTTTGGGTCGCAAGCCGCGAGCCATAAGCCGACCGCCACAATCGTCCGCGGGGTGCTGGTCATTCCGGAGGCCTCAGACCACAAGCCGCAAGCTGCAAGTCGGCTGCTCGACATCGCGGGGCGCAGGGTGCTAGACCTGAAGCCCGGTCCGAACGACGTGCGGCCGCTTGCGCCCGGCGTCTACGTCGTACGCGAGGCCCAGGCACACGCCCGGGCCCAAGCTGTCCGCAAGGTTGTGATAACGAGATAGGAGGAACTGATGAGATTCTGCATTCTGATTTCTGCTTTCTGCCTTCTGATTCCGCCGATGGCGAACGCACAGTGGTTAGAGACAACGATAGCTCTGCCTGATTCGAGCGGACCGGGTGCTCTCTGCTACAACCCGCAGAACAACAAGGTCTACTGCGCGAACTCAGGTAGCAACAACGTAACCGTGGTCGACGGGGCGACGAATGAGGTGCTAGCCGCGGTCGCGGTCGAGAGTCTTCCGTGCGCGCTCTGCTACAACCCCCACGACAACAAGGTCTACTGCGCGAACCCGCTCGACTCCAGCGTGACCGTGATTGGCGGGGCAACGGACTCGGTGCTGACGACGGTGCACGCCGGGAGCTTTCCGTGGGCCCTGTGCTACAACCCCCAGGATAACAAGGTCTACTGCGCGACCTGGTTCGACTCCAGCGTGGCCGTGGTAGACGGAGCTACGGACTCGGTGCGGGCGAGGGTGCCGGTCGGGGTCCTTCCGTGGGCCCTGTGCTACAACTCGACGGACAACAAGGTTTACAGTGCAAGCCTGGCCAGCAACAGTGTGACGGTGATAGACGGCGCGACGGATACTGTACTGGCCACGGTCGCGGTCGGGGTTCAGCCTCGCGCCCTGTGTCACAACCCGCAGTACAACAAGGTCTACTGCGCGAGCGAGGTGGACGCCAGTGTAACAGTGATCGACGGAGTGACGAATGAGGTGCTGGACACGGTCGCGGCGGGGGGCGCCCCTTGGGCTCTCTGCTACAATCCGCAGAACAACAAGGTCTATTGCGCGAACTCAGGCAGCGACAACGTGACCGTGATGGACGGAGCGACGAACGCGGTGCTGGCAACGGTTGCGGTCGAGAGCGTCCCCTATGTCCTCTGCTACAACCCCGAGAACAACAAGGTCTACTGCGCAAACTGCAACGGCAACAGCGTGACCGTAATTGACGGAGCGACGGACCGTGTGGTCATCACGATTGCGGTCGGCACGTACCCGACTGACTTCGTCTACAACCCGTTACAGAACCGCGTTTATGTGGCCAACTACGAAGGCTCCAGCATCTCGGTCCTGCGTGACTCGGCGGGCGGAATCGAGGAAAGCTTCAGGCCTCAAGCCGCAAGCTTCAAGCCGACCGCCACCATCGTCCATTCCGTTCTCGTCCTGCCCGAAGCGCCTGGCGGTGAGCGGTCGGCGGTGTGCGCTCAGTTACTCGACATCTCCGGCCGCAAGGTGATGGACCTGAAGCCAAGCGCGAATGACGTGCGGGCGCTGGCGCCCGGCGTCTACTTCGTGCGCGAGGCGCACCAAGCCGCAGGCCTCAGGCCTCAAGCCGCCCGCAAGATTGTCATAGCGAGATAGGAGGAACTGATGAGATTCTGCATTCTGGTCTCAGCTCTCTGCCTTCTGACTTCGGTCGCATTCCCCCGGCCCGAGCCGGGCTTTGACCCGCGGGCGGTCGTCAGGCAGGTCCGCGACCAGAGAGCCGCGGGGCTTGAGCGCGGTGGGACCATCCCCGGCTTTCGGTTCGCGTTCGGGCACACGCCGAGGCCGCGCGGGCCTGACCCCGTTCCGGCAATGGGCTTCGATGACGGCGAGTTCCTGATTGACACGAGTGTCACATATGTCCCGGCAACAGACGCCCAGGATCCGGCGGTCGCCTTTGACGGCACGAACTTCCTCGTGGTCTGGATGGATGCTCGTGTCGGCCAGTTTTTCGACATCTGTGGAGCACGGATAAGCCGGGCGGGCTTGTTGTTTGACCCGGGAGGCATCATGATCTCGACTGTTAGCGGCAACCAGGGGTGGCCGGCGGTCACCTTTGACGGCACGAACTTCCTAGTGGTGTGGAATGGCGGCCCGTATGACATCTGCGGTTCGCGGGTCAGCCCGGGCGGCGTCGTGATCGACCCGGATGGCATTGCCATCTCAACTGCCGCAGGCGACCAAGCGGCGCCAGCCGTCGCCCTTGACGGCACGAATGCCTTGGTCGTCTGGCAGGACAGTCGCAATGGCTCGTACGACATCTACGGCGCGCGGGTCGGCCCGAGTGGCGCTGTGCTTGACCCCGACGGCGTCGCCATCTCAACTGCGGCCAACGACCAGTTTGCGCCGGCTGTTTCCTTTGACGGCGCGAACGACCCGCTCGTCTGGCAGGATTTCAGCGGCGGATTGAGTGACATCTATGCGGCGCGCGTCAGCCCGAGTGGCGCCGTGCTCGACTCGAGCGGAATCGCTGTCTCGACAGCACCCAACAACCCGGGTAACCCGGCAGTCTCATTTGAGGGCACAGACTACTTGGTGATCTGGGCGGACAATCGAAGCGGCCCCTACGATATCTACGGAGCACGGGTGAGTCCGGGTGGCACCGTGCTTGACCCTGATGGTATCCCCATTTCGACTGCGGCCAACGACCAGGTTTCCCCGAGGCTCGCCTTCGACGGCGCCAATTCCCTCGTGGTCTGGGAGGACTTCCGCAATGAGTCGTACGATATCTACGGCGCGCGCGTCAATCCCAGCGGCGCCGTGCTCGACCCAGACGGCATCGCCATCTCGACCGCGACGCTCTACCAGGACCACCCGGCTGTCTCCTTTGATGGCGCGAACTTCCTCGTGGTGTGGGATGACAGTCGAGAGCACTACAACCTGGACATCTACGGTGCGCGGGTGAGTCAAAGCGGCAGCATTCTGGACCCTGAGGGGGTCGCGGTCTCGACCGTTGCCAATGAGCAGTGGCGCCCGGCGGTCTCGTCTGACGGCACGAACTACCTAGTCGTCTGGGTCGAGTCACGGAGTGACACCACCAGTGCCATCTGCGGCGCACGGGTCAGTCAGACCGGGACTGTACTTGACCCGGGTGGCATCGCAGTGGCGAATGCATGGTCCGTGCCGGCGATCTCCTTTGACGGCACGAACTACCTAGTCGTCTGGACGGACGAGCGCAGCGGCAACTCGGACGTCTACGGCGCGCGGGTCAGCCCGGGCGGGGTAGTGCTTGACCCTGACGGCGTCGCCGTCTCGACTGCGAACAACGCGCAAAGTGCCCCGGTGGTCGCGTTCGACGGCACGAATTTCCTGGTGGTCTGGATGGACTTGCGCAGTGGTTCGTCCGAAGACATCTACGGCGCGCGCGTGACCCCGAATGGAACGTTGCTTGACCCGAACGGTATCGCCGTCTCGACCGCAGACAACAACCAGGGGTTCCCGGCGGTCGGATTTGGCGGGACGGACTTCCTCGTGACCTGGACCGATGAAGGTCGCTCAGGTCGCGTTTACGGGGCGCGCGTGAGCCGGGACGGCACCGTGCTCGACCCGGAAGGGATTGCCATCTCGACCGGCCGGAGCGCGCAGTGGACGCCGGTCGGTTCTGATGGAGTGAACTTCCTGGTCCTTTGGGAGGACTGCAGCGACATCTATGGCGCGCGGGTGAGCCCGGGCGGCGTTGTGCTTGATTCGGCCGGTATCGCCATCTCGACCTCGCCCAGCGAGCAGCATGACCCCGCCGTCCTGTTTGACGGCGCGAACTATCTGGTCGTCTGGGACAACAGCAGCAGCAACTCGTACCGTGATATCTGCTGTGCGTGGATGAGCCCGAATGGCACCGTGTTTGACAGCGGTCTGGTCGTGAGGCAGGAAGGCAACCAGCAGTGCCCGGCGCTGGCCCGGGGAACCGGAAGTCAGGCGTTCCTGGTCTACCAGGGTTGGGCCGGAACCGTTGACGGCAGAGTCTATAATGCTAGCCGCGTCTGGGGCAAGCTCGGGCCGTTTCCTGGGATTGAGGAGAGCCGACGGCCGACAGCCAACAGCTCACAGCCGGCGGCCACCATCGTCCGCGGCGTGCTGGTCCTGCAGGAACACAGTACGCAGAACACAGGATGCAGGGCCAGAGAAATCGAAAGCTCTGCATCTTAGCATATCACAGCTAGTTAGCTGACATCGGCTGCGGCTTTGTGGCCGGAGCCGATTTCCTGCTTGACTTGTACCATAATAATTGTATTATGGTGGGTACAGATGAATCTTGC
>JAPLUO010000382.1 GCA_026397595.1 Caldifarciminota bacterium | reverse complement strand
ATCTTCAAGGTCGTCGGGTTCAACTACGACGGGACCGGCATCGAAGAGCCGGGGCCCCGGTTGCCGGCTGCTGCCGACCGGGTCGTAGTGCGCGCCCAGCCCAACCCGTTCACGGGCAGCACGAACCTGTCCGTGCGGCTGCCCGCTGCCGGGAGCATTGACCTGAAGGTCTACGACAACAACGGCCGCGTGGTGAGAACGCTTGCCCGCAGTGCCCCGGTCACAGCCCAGGCGTTGTTCCCGTGGGACGGCCGGAACGAGAAAGGCGAGACCGTTGCGCCGGGCATCTACTTCTATCGCGTCAAGAGCGCGACGGCAGAAGCCTGGGGCAAAGTCGTCCTTTCCCACTAGTCCGCACCAACCGTATCGGAGCGGCGCTTCGGCGCCGCTCCGCATTTCCGGCCTCAGCCGCGAGCTGTCAGCGTCGGGCCGCCAGTCTTGTTCGCTCTGTGTCTGATTGACCCGCTGCCGCGTCGGGGTACAATGTACCCACTTGGTTGGCTCCCGCCATGAGGCGATGGAGTGGCAGGCCGTCCGAGTTTCGTTAGCTAAAATCAATCTGGCACAGGAGGTGTCCGTGAGAAGAGTAGTAGTGATGCTGGTGCTGGTGCTGGCCGGGATGAGCTTCGGGCTCATCAGCCCGAGCTTGCAGGAGCACCTGACCAGGGCACAGGCAGGTCAGAAGCTGCCGGTGCATGTCGTGTTGAAAGAGCAGTTCGACAAAGCGCTGCTCAACAGTCTGGTTGACGGTATGCCGAAGCCCGCGCGGCGGGTTGAGGTGGCGCGGATACTCTCGGAGTTCTCGGCCCAGCAGCAGGCCGGCGTGCTTGAGTACCTGGCGACCACGAACGCGGAGAACGTTCAGTCGTTCTGGGTGGTGAACGCGGTGTACTGCGAAGCGACCCCGGCGGTAATCCAGCAGCTCGCGGAGCGGCCCGAGGTGAACTACGTCAACTACGACCGTGTGTATTGCCCGGACCTGCCGGAACCGGAGCAGCAGCGTGACGGGACCGACGAGATCGCGTGGGGCGTAGACAAGATAAACGCTCCGGCGGTCTGGGCCCTCGGGTACACAGGCCAGAACATTGTCTGCGGCCATATCGACACCGGCTGCAACTACGACCACCCGGACCTGGCCGACCACCTGTGGACCGACCCGAACTACCCTCACCACGGGTGGAACTTCGAGAACAACAACGACGACCCGATGGACCAGTATGGACACGGCACGCATACGGCGGGCACGGTGGCCGGCGACGGCACCGGTGGGACCCAGACCGGTGTTGCCCCGGCTGCGCAGATCATGATTTGTCGGGTGAAAAACGGTGTGGACTCGGCGGGGCAGAGTCAGATGTGGGCTGCGGCGCAGTTCATTGTATCGCCGCCGCTGTCGCCCAGCCACGGTGCTGACCTGTACACGATGTCGATGGGCTGGCAGATTTCATGGGGTCCAGACCAGTCGACGTGGCGCACGCTCGCCAATAACGTGAACGCTGCCGGCCTGTCGCAGATTGTGGCGGCAGGTAACGAGCGTGGAATATCCATCCCGAACGCGTGCCGCTGCCCGGGCAATGTTCCGCCGCCGTGGTGGAACCCCGAGAATACAGGCGTCGGCGCGCTATCGGGCATAGTTTCCATCGGTGCGACCGACAATGCCGATGCGATTGCGTACTTCTCCAGTCCCGGCCCTGTGACATGGTCGAGCGTCTCGCCGTTTAACGACTACCCGTATACGCCGGGCCTGACCCGACCGGACGTGTCGGCGCCGGGCGTTGCCATCAAGTCTTGCGCGGTTGGCGGGGGCTACACCGAGATGGACGGTACGTCGATGGCGACCCCGCACGTCGCGGGCGCGGTCTGCCTGATGCTGTCGAAGAACCCGAACCTGTCGCCGGCTGAGGTGGACTCGATACTCGAGTTGACCGCGGTTGACCTCGGACCCGGCGGCAAGGACAACGACTTCGGCGCGGGTCGGATTGACGCGCTTGCGGCAGTGAACTACGTGAGTGTGTCGGCCGGGCCGGCGCTCAAGCTGATCTCGACCCGGGTGGCCGACTCTACCGGTAACAACAACGGCATCCTCGACCCGGGCGAGACCGCCAAGCTGCTCGTCGCCCTGAACAATTCGGGCCGTGCGTCCTGCAACAACGTCACCGGCAGGTTCCGCACCTACGATGCTCGGCTGACCGTCAGCGATTCGACCGGCGTGTGGGGCAACATCCCGTCCGGCGACACGGTGGCCAATGATGGAGACCCGTTCGCGTTCAACGCCGACAGCGCGATTCCGCCGGGCACCCAATTCACCTGTTCGCTCTTCGTCCAGGGCGACAGCGCCGTCGACTACGACAAGAAGATGGAGGTGCTGATTGTCGTCGGCGTGCCGCCGGGTGGAATCATCTGGGGCCCCAAGACCTGCGCGGGGATGCCGACGAGCCCGGGCCTGTACGGTGTGACTTACAACAGCAATGACGGCCTCATCTACTGCACCTACTTCGGCCAATCCACAATCTACAAGTATTCCTCGGACAGCATGCTGACCCCGCAGGGCACGATTACCGCGCCGCAGGATTTCTGCACGGACATCGACTACATCGCCCATGACGATGCGCTCTGGCTGCTCGGAAACCAGCAGAAGACGGTGTACAAGATCAGCCCCGGCGGTACGGTCCTCAGTCAGTTCGAACTACCGTTCACGGGCTACCCGTGTGGCTTGACCGAGAACGAGCTCGATCATAGTCTCTACGCCTCGGACCGCCGGGCCACTCCTGCTTCACGTCAGATCATCTACGTTACCGACACGCTGGGTAGCCGGCAGGATTCGATTATCCATCCGCTCGTGGCTCCTTTCGGTACGCGCTGCCTGGCGCTCGACGGCCGCTGCCCGACCAACCCGCCTTCGCTGCTGAACATCTGGGCATGGAACAACGCTGTCGGTGATCACGCTGACAGTTGCGGCATGTACGAGTTGGACCGTGTCGGTGGCACGGTGCTTAACGGCTACGTCTTCCCGGACACGGCGTGGGACCTCCGCGGCATCGAGTACGACCCGCGCGATGCCTCGTACTGGATCACCATCGGGCAGGGCGGCGCAGACAGCAACATGATTGTCAAGGTAGCCGGGTTCAACTTCGGAAGAGGAACCGGCGTCGCAGAGCCGAGACTCCGATCGCCGGACGCTGCCAACCGACTGGTCGTGCGCGCCCAGCCCAACCCGTTCACGGGCAGCACGAACCTGTCGGTGCGGCTGCCCGCTGCCGGTAGCGTTGACCTGAAGGTATACGACAGCAACGGCCGCGTGGTGAGAACGCTTGCCCGCGGCGCCCCGGTTGCAGCGCAGGCTCTGTTCCCGTGGGACGGCCGGAACGAGAAGGGCGAGACCGTAGCGCCGGGCATCTACTTCTATCGCGTCAAGAGCGCGACGGCAGAAGCCTGGGGCAAAGTCGTCCTCTCCCGCTAGTATTACTGTGTTATGTGGAGTCAATGGGTGGTTGTGTTATGTGGAGTCAATGGGTGGTCGGGGAAATCGTGTCTTGCAGCAGGGGCAGCGTCCTACTAACCGCACCAGCCACGGTTGCATCGCGTGCAATACCTTCTCCCTCATAGCACCAATACATGACAGAGTAATACTAGTTCGCGACTCAAACCGTATCGGAGCGGCGCTTCGGCGCCGCTCCGTGTTTCCGGCCTCAGCCGTCGGCCGCCGGCCGTGGGCCAAACGCTGGGCAGACGAACGCGCGGCGGGCCGGGCAGCCGAGGCGGCGGGATCTGGCTCGGGAGCAGCTCGACGCGGCTGGAGTGGGCGTTTCGACATCCGGCGCGACCCTTGTGGCCATCTGCCTCGGGGCAGCGGCGGGGTAGTCCGGAGGGGTCGCAGAGAGTGCTTGACATGGGCGGAATTCTGCCGGAGAATCCGGGCGAGGAATACACGCCATGAACTTCAGTTCCCGGCACCGTCTGTGCGCGGCGTTGCTGCTGGTCTGTTCGTGCATTGCGACGGGGATGTGTCAGTACGTCGAGGATTCGG
>JAPLUO010000248.1 GCA_026397595.1 Caldifarciminota bacterium | reverse complement strand
GCGGGCAGTGATCTGAACTTGCACTGAAATCAACCTTTCCTCCTGTGCCGCCCAACGGTCCGGACGGCACAAGAAATAGTCTACCAGGGGGGTCAGTTTTGGATGGCACAGGGGGGTCAATTTTCAGTGGCACACGACACCTCGGGGCATTCTGCATTTTGATATGTGCATTTTGCACTTTGACTTGCGCGTCCTACGCGCCCTGTGCCCTTCACTGCCAACTGCAGACCGGTCACTGCAAACCGGCGCTGAGCCGCCCTGCTCGTTCCTACGGTCGCGAAGCGTCAACGAAGTGAGAGGGTCTCTTCTCTCCGGTTCCTCGCGCCCAACGGCCGCGCCCGCCATTTTGCATCTTGACGTTTGCATTTTGACCTTTGACTTGGCGGCTGCGCCGCCCTCGCCCTCGCTCCGGCACCTGCACCAACAAAACCTCCAGCCGCTGCACCGGCACGGTCGCCGGCTCGCCCTCCGACTGCCGCAGCAGCCCCAAGACGGTCATCTGTTCTGTGTTGACTTCTATTCCGCCCGCGTCTAAGATACGACGAGTTCGGGACAACAGCTATGACAACGACTGACCCGCGTGATGGCGTGGTGCTGAGCGGCACCCGGTTCAATGAACCGATGCGCGTGGTGGGTACACCGCGCGGTGGCGAGGACTATGTTCTTGTGGACTTAGTCGGCGTTCGGAGTGCCACATTCACACCCGGAGTTCTGCTGACCAATGCAGAACTCCAGCAGCTCACAGTGACAACGCCTGAATCCAGGTTTGATGGCGACGTTGGGTTGTTCAAGCTCGGCCTTGAAGCGGTCCGCAGCAGGCTGGCACACGAGTATGACCCCTACTTTGGCTTGTCCGTGTGCAAGGTTGACCCTCTCCCGCATCAGTTGGACGCAATCTACAACCATCTCCTGAAAGCCTGGCGCTGTCGCTTCCTTCTGGCGGACGACGCCGGCGCCGGCAAGACCATCATGGCCGGTCTGCTGCTCAAGGAACTGAAGTTGCGCGGGCTGGTTGAGCGAACGTTAGTCATATGTCCTGCCAATCTGGCCTTCCAGTGGCGCAGGGAGATGAAGGACCGGTTCGGTGAACACTTCGAACAGGTTACCGGCGAACGCCTGCGCGAGGCCTACGCCGTGAACGTCTGGGACAACCACAGCCAGATTATCACGTCGATGGACTTGGCGAAACTCGACCATGTCCTGCCCAGCGTGCAGCAGGCGGCGGACTGGGACCTGGTGATTGTCGATGAAGCGCACCGGATGTCTGCGCGTGATACCGAGCACAAGAACGAACGCTACCGACTGGGCGAGTTGCTGCGTGACAAAACCTCACACTATCTGCTGATGACCGGCACGCCACACAAAGGTGACCCTGACAACTTCTGCCTGTTCCTGCAGTTGCTCGACCAGGAGGCCTACGCGGACGTCACGTCTATCCGCGAGGCGATGAAGCGCCGTGAAGCGCCCTTCTACCTGCGACGCACCAAGGAAGCGATGCTCAGCTTCCCCGAACTACAGGCTGACGGCAAGTGGAGGTCGCGCAAGCTCTTCACGCGCCGCATTCCGAGTACGGTCGCATTCGACCTAGTTGGCGATGAACTAGAACTCTACAAGGACGTCACGCGCTATGTGCAGACGCAATCTCAGCGAGCTTCTGAGCGCGGGGACGACCTGCGGGCGCGCGCCGTCGGATTCCTCATGGCGATGTACCAACGCCGCATGGCCAGTTCAACCTACTCACTGAAGGAATCGCTCAAGCGTCGCCACAAGAAACTGAAGGATGAATTGGAGTCTGGCAAGCCACTGGCAGAAGCTCCAACCCCCGAGATTCCGGAACCGGAGGACTGGGAGGAGTTGGATGCCGCTGAGGTCGAGAGGTTGGAGCATGCTGTCGAGGGCGTGACGCTGGCGCAGCGTCGCGATGACTTGCGCGTCGAGTTGGCCGAACTGAACGACCTGATTGCCGCCGCCGAATGGGTGGAGAATTCAGGCGAGCAGGCGAAGTTGCTGGCTCTCAAGAGTCAGTTGACCGAGCAGGGCATCCTCAGCGACCACTCGCGCAGGCTATTGCTGTTCACTGAGTACAAGGATACCTTGGACTTCCTAGTCAGAACTTTGAAAGGGTGGGGCCTGACCGTTGGCTTCATCCATGGCGGCATGAAGCCCGGCAGCCGCGATGAGCCAAACTCCCGCCTCTGGGCGGAGCGGCAGTTCTGGGACCTGAAGACGCAGGTGCTTGTGGCGACCGAGGCAGCGGGCGAGGGCATCAACCTGCACTGCTGCAATGTCCTGTTCAACTACGACATCCCGTGGAATCCCAACCGACTCGAACAGCGTATGGGCCGCATCCATCGGTACGGGCAGAAGCTCGATTGCTACATCTTCAACTTCTTCGCCCGCAACACCGTTGAAGGAAGGGTATTAATCAAGCTGCTCGACAAGCTCGACGAGATACGCCGAGGCCTGGAAGAGGACACGGTCTTCGACGTGGTCGGGCAGGTGCTACCCCCGAACCAGATTGAGCATCTCCTGCGGGAGTTCTATGCCGGACGGATGAGTGAGGATGACATTCACGCCCGGCTTGATGTCGAGGTCAACAAGGACGACTTTGAGAAAGTGTGCCGGTCCGCGCTTGAGGGATTGGCCAAGAACACCTTGAATCTACCCATGCTCGTGGAGCAACGGGCGTTGGCCCGCGAGCGCAGAATCGTGCCCGAGGCAATAGCCCGTTTCTTCCGGGATGCGGCCGGGCGCATGGATTTGGAACTAAGGTCGGTGCGAGACACAGTGTACAAAGTTGGGCGCATGCCGCTCGCGCTGTTCGGTATCGCGCGGGGCCACGGCTGGCGGTATCCGATTCTGGCGCGAAGCTACGGCTTCATCGGTTTCGACCGAGCCACAGCCGAAGCCGACCCGCAGGTCGAGTGGGTGACTCCCGGCCATCCGCTGTTCGAGGCCGTGCGTCGCGGCCTGGAAGAGAAAGCCGCACCGGAACTGGCCAAAGGCACGGTGCTCTATGACATTGACCGCGAGACATCGTCGCTGCTGGAGGTGTTTAAGGCGTCCGTGGTAGATGGCACCGGAAAGACTCTGCATCAGCGGCTGTTTGTGTTGGAGACGACTGCGGCCGGAGAACGCATACCGCGTGAGCTGACCCATCTGCTGGGTTTGGTCTCGCCCGACTCGGCGCTGCCTGCCCAACCCAAGTCAGCGGAGGACATCGCCGCGTCGCAGGGCTATCTTGTCCAGTCCGCGCTGCCACAGTTCCTGGCCGAGGTGAAGGCAGAACGTATGAAGGACCTTGAGGTGGTGGAACGCCACGTCGGACTGTGCTTTGAGGAGCTTATCCGCAAGCGCAACGAAGTCCTGAGCAGGCACCTGCTGGCCAAGGACATGGGCGACCCGGCATCAGAAGGGCTCGTCGAAATCTAGTCGCAGAAGGTCATCGAACTGCAGCGGCGGCGCGACCACCGGAACGCGGAACTCGCGCGGCAGCGCGAGATGTCCCTGCAGGGCATCGAGCGAGTCGTGGTCGCGCTGGTCCTGCCGCATCCTGACCGGAATCAGGCCGAGGTGTCGAACCTCAGGCCGGACCCAGTGGTTGAGCGAAAGGCCATGGAGGCGGTCCAAGCATACGAAACCGCACGCGGCTGCAAGGTCGACGACGTGCACAAACTGAATCTCGGGTACGACCTGCGCAGCATCCACGCTGAAACAGGCGAACTTCGCTTGATAGAGGTCAAAGGTCTGGGTGCCGTGAAAGGCCGGGTTCTACTCACGCCGAACGAGCGCCGCGTGGCCGAAGACCGCCGCGACTGCTTCTGGCTGTACGTCGTGACGGCGTGCGATACGAAGCCGTTCGTGCAGCCACCAATTCAGGACCCGGCCCAGTACCGCTGGCACGAAGTCAGCAAGGTTCAGCACTACTGGCTGGAGTTGGACGTCTTGACCGGAACGTTGGAAGTTAGAGACAATAGGGAGAACTGAAATGTTGAAACGGATATACGCCAACAACTACCGCTGTCTGGTGAACTTCGAGCTGAATCTGGACAGGTTGACCCTGCTGATGGGCCCGAATGGCGGGGGGAAATCGTCGGTACTGGACCTGCTCTATGCAGTCCGTCAGATTGTGGTCTGCAATGCCCGGGCAACGGAACTCCTGCCGCCAAGCGGCCTAACTCGCTGGAGTGGCCCAACCGACCAGACGTTCGAGCTTGCTGTGCAGGGAGAATACGGCCTGTTCACTTACCGGCTGGTCAATCACTACGAGCCTGACTTCAGGAAGCAGAAGCTCCAAGAGGAGCGCCTGCTGCTTGATGACAAGCCGTTGTTTACCTTCGTAGAGGGAGATGTGCGGCTCTATCATGACGACCACGCCCTGGGTCCAACCTTCATGTCGGACTGGTCGTTCTCGGCACTCGCCAACGTTCTCACGGGAAGGCCTGACAATCAGAAACTGACATGGTTCAAGAACTGGTTAAGGGGTCTGTTCATCCTGAGCCTCCAGCCCAAAGCTATGCTTTCGGAGGCCAAGGTCGAATCAGAGTGGCTGAATCGTGACGGCACCAACTTCTCGTCGTGGTACCGATTCTTGTCACAGGAACACCAGGACAAGACCTACCAGCTTACGGACCAACTGCGCAAAGTGATCCCTGGTTTCTACGCCTTCAAGCTTGAGCAGGGCGGGCCGTCATCAAGGATTCTCAAGGTGGGCTTCATTGAGAACATAGGGAAAGGCTCCCCAATCTGGTTCGACTTTGAGGAGCTGTCTGATGGACAACGTGCGCTCATCGTCCTCTACTCCCTCCTCATCGGCATGAAGGACCTGGGGCACACTGTCTTCCTAGATGAGCCAGAGAACTACCTGGCTCTGCCGGAAATTCAGCCGTGGTTGATGGAACTGAACGACGCCTGCGGCCAGGGTTTTCCACAGGCCGTGCTGGTCAGCCATCACCCCGAGTTGGTAGACTACCTCGGAGCGGAATGCGGCAGGTGGATGGAACGAGAACCACTAGGCCCAACTCGCGTTAAGGAGATACCTGGAGTCTCTGAGTCTGGCTTGAAGCTCTCGGAGCAAATAGCGCGAGGATGGACGTCGTGAGCGCGCGTCGGGTCAGAGTCGTGCTTCTGTGCGAGGATTCCCAGCAGGAAACCTTCGTACGTCGATTCCTGACCGGGATGAACTGGGAACCAAGAGAGTTGCGCATCGAAAAGAATCCAAGAGGCTCGGGTGAGCAGTGGGTGAGGTGCCAGTTTCCCAAGGAGCTCAAGGCATATCGAAACCGGATGGCCCGTGCGGCCACGGCGCTGATAGCAGTGATTGACGCAGACGCTGGTTCTGTGCAGGACCGCATTGACGAACTGAGTGAGGCGTGCAGTTCCAGACAGATACCGTTTCGAACTGCCGACGAAGCTGTCGCAATTGCAGTCCCGAGACGCAACATCGAGACGTGGATACATTACCTTAGGCAGAATTCCGTGAGCGAGGAGATCGAGTACCCGAAGCTGAAGAACCCGTCCGAGTGCCGGGACGCTGTTGACACTCTGTTAGAGCAGTGTCGTGGCACAGGGTTGAAAGAGGATGCGCCGCCGTCATTGGCCGCGGCATGCAGTGAATACCAAGACAGAATCCGGCCGTTGCGAGTGTCGTAGGCGATATAGGCGTGGTACGGTGACGTCATGATTCCAAAAGAGTGCAAGCGGCTGATTGAGGTTGACTTCCCGGTCGCGGCGGTCAGCGCGCACTCGGCGCGGGAGAAGTCCATTCGCCATGGCCATCCTTCGACCCTGCATCTGTGGTGGGCACGGCGACCATTGGCCGCTTGTCGCGCCGTCCTGCTTGGATTACTGCTGCCGGACCCGTGCGAACCGTTATGCCCGGCTGAGTTCAAGAAGCAGGCGCGCGGGCTGCTGGCACCGCTGCAGGGCAAGCCCGATGGCACGGACATGGCCCTGCGCAAGGCCTTGCTCAAGTTCATCGGTGACTTCGCCAACTGGGACCACGCCGCTGAACCCGTGTGGCTCGAAGTCGGACGGGGACTGGTTAAAGCCGCGCATCCGGAGGAAACGCCACTCGTCGTGGACCCGTTTGCCGGTGGCGGCTCCATTCCGCTTGAGGCCCTGCGCCTCGGGTGCGAGGCGTTCGCCAGCGACCTGAACCCGGTCGCATGCCTGATTCTCAAGGTGATGCTTGAGGACATTCCGAAGCACGGCCCCAAGCTGGCCGAGGAACTGCGCAAGGTCGGCGCTGAAATCAAGGCAAAGGCAGAGAAGGAACTGAAGGAGTTCTATCCGGACGACCCGGACGGGTCCAAGCCAATTGCCTATCTCTGGGCGAGAACCGTAACCTGCGAAGCGCCGGAGTGCGGGGCTGAAATTCCACTGGTTCGCTCCTTCTGGCTCTGCAAGAAGCCCAAGCGTATGAGGGCATTGAGGCATCGCGTGGTGCGACCGAAGGGCAAACCGCCCCGGGTTGAGTTCGAGATATTCCAGCCCAAGTCAGAGAAGGATATTCCGCCCGGCACAGTCGCACGGGCCAAGGCCAAGTGCCTCTGCTGCGGTGCGGTGCTGCACCATGAGCGGGTTCGCGCACAGTTGGCTCAGCAGCGCGGCGGCGCTGACGTCGATTTCGACAAGAGCGGCAACCGCACCGGTGGGGCGCGCTTGCTCGCGGTCGTAACGCTCAAGCCCCGCCAGCAGGGTCGCCACTACCGCCTACCCGTGGGTCGTGACTATGAATCCGTCTGTGGAGCTCAGATGAGAGCGGAGAAGCTCAGTAGAGCGAAGCTGCCCGGTGGGCTCAGTGTGATACCGGATGAACCCTTGCCGCCCATCGGCACGCTGGGCTTCCGAGTTCAGCGCTACGGCGTGGTGGAATGGGGAGGGTTCTTTACAGCTAGGCAGAAGCTGGCGCTCTCCACGCTCGCGGCGTTCGTCGGCGATACGGACAGAATCGCGCGTCCGCTTTCGCTGGCCTTGGGAAAACTCGCCGACCTGTCAAACGTGATCTGCCCGTGGGAGCCCATTGCGGAGTGCCCCCGCAATGTCCTTTCAAACGGCCGGGTAAAACCCTCTTGGGACTTCGCGGAAGGTGTGGCCACATCCGACTCCAGTGGGAGCTTCTCCATGTGCGTTGAGAACTTGGTTTCCGGCGTCCTTTCGATTGGGGACGCTGTCGGCATGGGCAGTATCGAGGTCGCCGCTGCTCAGAAGTCTCCACTGCCCGATGAGTCAGCACGCGTGTGGTTTACCGATCCGCCCTACTACGACGCTATCCCCTACGCAGCGCTATCGGACATGTTCTTCATTTGGTTCAAGCGATGCCTCCGCCAAGAGAAGTCGCTGCGTGACCCGTACGATAGGACCAATCCACTAACCCCGAAGGCGCTAGAAGCGGTGCAAGATGAAACGGGGGAATTCGAGGGAAGGAAGCACGACAGAGCTTTCTTCGAGGACGTAATGGCTCAGGCGTTCGCCGAGGGGAGGCGGGTTGTCAAAGACAACTGCACTGGCTGTGTTGTCTTCGCCCACAAGACTACTGAAGGTTGGGAGGCGCTACTCTCTGGAATGATCCGCGGAGGGTGGACTATTACGGGGTCGTGGCCAATTGCCACCGAAATGGGGCACCGGCTGCGAGCGCGGCAATCAGCTGCCCTGGCAACCAGCGTGCATCTAGTCTGTCGCCCTCGGCCGAAGGATGCTGGGGTTGGCGATTGGGGCGAGGTGCACGCAGGGATGCAGGGACGAGTGAAGGAGTGGATGGCGCGGATGCTGGATGAGGGGATTCGGGGCGCGGACGCCATCTTTTCCTGCATCGGTTCGGCGCTTGAGTCGTACAGCCGGTATGAACGAGTTGAGACCGCTGCAGGCAAGCCTGTTCCGTTGGGAGGCGACCCGGAAGCCGAGGAGCCGGACAAGCGCGGGTTTCTGGCATACGTGTTTGAGACTGTTTCACGAGAAGCGCTTGAGAATGTGCTGGGCAAGGCCGAAACTGAGAGGTTCGAGGAGGATGCACGGCTGACCGCGCTGTTCCTTTGGACGCTGCAGAGTACTAAGGCGAACGGACTGAACGGCGGTCGCGGCAAGGATGTAGCTCCGGCTGAAGAAACCGAGGAAGACGACGGAGATGAGGAGAAGCCGAAGAAGGCCGCAGGCGGGTTCTCGATGCCGTTCGATACGTTCATACGGATTACTCGACCCATGGGTATACACTACCAGAATTGGGAGAAACGAGTCATCGAGAGTAAAAAGGACGTTGTACGTCTGAGGTCCGTCGCAGAGCGAAGCGAGGAACTGCTGGGCATGGCTCCGGGCGGTGACCTGCTCGAGTTCGCCCCGCCAAAGCCGCAGATGAAGCTCTTTGGCAAGGAAGAGACCACACGGCAGGTCGTCGCCGCTAAGCGCGGAGTCGCTGGGAGGCTGGAGGACTTGACCACTTTGGACCGGCTGCATCAGGCGATGCTCTTGTTCCGAGCCGGACAGACCACCTTACTCAAGCAGATGCTGGAAGCCGAGCGTTCCCGGGGCAGGCGGTTCGAGCGGCTTGCCATGGCTCTGACTACACTGTACCCGGACAAGAGTGAGGAGCGGCGCTGGCTTGAGGGCTTGCAGGCACTGATGGGCACGTAGAGAGGATGGACGATGGAACCATGGTATAAAGTAGCGACACCACGCAAGGAATTGCGCGAGGGACGGTCGTTGGACCCGAGCGAGTTCGCGGTCCATCTGGACCAGATTGTCTCGGGCAAAGCGCCTGATGACTACAAGAAGCCGGAGCAGTTCTTTGGCCGTACGTACTTCACCAAGGCGCTCGTGACCGACTACTGCGGCAAAGTGCTGCGCCGTCTGTCAGGCGATACCGCCGGCACTGCGGCGGTCCTTTCCATGTTGACACAATTCGGCGGTGGCAAGACACATACGTTGGCGGCGCTGTACCACCTCGCCAATTCGGGGCCAGCGGCCCGGGCGTTTCCCGGCGTGCCTGATCTGCTCTCTGCTATCGGCCTGAAGCAGGTGCCAAAGGCACGGGTTGCCGTGTTCGTGGGCAACTCGTGGGACCGCAGCGCCGGCAACGAGACGCCGTGGATTGACTTGGCGGTGCAACTGGCCGGTGACGCGGGTCGCAAGCTTATCGGCGAGGATTTCAAGCAGCGAGCACCGGGCACAGAGACAATCGAGAAGTTGTTCGCCTTGGTGGATGCACCGATTCTGCTCCTGTTTGATGAGACGCTCAACTTCATCGGCCGTTACGCGAATCTGGCTACCCAGTTCCATTCGTTCCTGCAGAATCTGACGACCGCGCTGACGGCTCGGCCGAACGCGGTTGGCGTGTTCAGCCTGCCGGCATCACCGACAGAGATGACCGATGAACTCTGCGAGTGGCAAATCAAGTTGTCAAAGCTGACCGACCGCGTGGGCCAGCCGCTTCTCTCCAATGACCCGGAGGAGATATCGGAAATCGTGCGGCGCAGGCTGTTTGAGGACCCCGGCCGCAAGAGTATGCAGCAGGCCGCGGCGCGGCAGTACGCCAGTTGGGTGTACGAACGCAGGGACCGGCTGCCCGCCGAGTTCGCCAACTTCACGGAGGAAGTCATCCGAAAACGGTTCGAGGCGTGCTACCCGTTTCACCCGAGCACATTGACCGTGTTCCAGCGCAAGTGGTCAGCGCTTCCCGCATTTCAGCAGACACGCGGCACGCTGACGATGCTGGGCATGTGGATTTCGATGGCGCTGAAGGAGGGCTATGCGGGCGCGCGCAAGGAGCCGCTGATAACGCTCGGCTCCGCGCCGCTGGCCAATCGGGAGTTCCGGTCCAAGGTGCTCGAGCAGATGGGCGAGACGCGACTGGAACATGCGATTCACTACGATATTTCGGGCGAGAATGCCGTCGCTGTGGCGTTGGACAAGGAGTTCGGCGATACCGTGGGCAAGACCAGCCTGCATCAACGGGCAGCGGCAGCGCTGCTATTCGAGTCGTGCGGGGGCATGGTTACCGACAAGGCGGCGACAGCACCTGACCTCAGGTTTGCACTCGGCGACCCGGACACGGAGACAACTCTCGTGGATACCGCGGTTCAGGCGCTGGTCAGCCGCTGCTACTTCCTGCGCGAAATCAGACCCGGCGTGTGGAAGTTCGGCCACTCGCCGACGCTGCGCAAGATACATGCTGACCGCCAGTCAGGGCTGAACCCGACGGATGTGGAGAAGCAGACCCGCGCCGTTGTCCAGCAGGTATTCCGGAAGAATGCCGAGATTGAAGTCCAGTTCTTCCCCAAGGACTCGGCCGAGGTCTCTGACCGGCCGGTGCTGCGGCTGGTGGTCGGAATGCCCGACATCGAGTTGGACCCGAGGCAAACTGAGCAGTTGAATGCTTGGACCGTGAACTGTGGTCAATCCCCGCGTCAGTATCCGGGCGCAGTCCTGTGGGTCATGCCTGAGTCTGCCACCGGCCTGCAGAAAGACGTTGCGGATTGGATGGCGTGGACTCACGTTGCGGATGACGTCGAAGCCGATAAACTGGGTGAGCTGGAGGAACACGAGCAGAAGATGGCTGGCGTCGAGGTCAGGAAAGCGTACGCGCGCGTTGAGGAGAGAGTCTGGAGTCTGTACAGCAGCCTTCTTCATTGGGATGCGAAGGAGAAGTCACTGCAGACGCTCTCGCTTGGGATGATGCACCCAAGCGAGGCACGCGGCATCACAGGCGCGATTATGTCCAGAATGAGACAGGGCAACCTGCTGAACCGGGAAGTCGGGCCGTCGTACGTTGAGCGAAAGTGGCCCGAGGCGTTGAAGAAGACGGGCGCGTGGTCACTCGCCAGCCTCAAGGCGGCGTTCTTCCAGGGTCATCTCACACGATTGGAGCGCGCAGACGAGGCACTGCTGGCGACGGTCATGCGGGCCGTTCCTCAGGGTGCCTTGGGTCTTGGCGCGGGCAAAGACGAGCTACACCTGGACCGCGTGTGGCTCAAAGAGCTGCCCGATGCCGCAGACGTGAGATTCGACCATGAGACGTTCCTGCTCTTGCCCGAGCGGGCGAAAGCCGCGAAGGCCGGAGCGCCAGCCGGCAACGCGCCGGAGCCGGGCGACATCTTCGGGTCACAGGCTGGTGGCGACACGACAGTTGTCATTGAGCCACCGAAGTCCGACACCAAGAACGTCAAGCCGACGACGGTCGAGTGGCACGGCAGTATCCCGCGTGACAAGTGGAATCTACTCAGCCATCGCGTCCTCGCCAGGCTGGCCGACGCCGAGGGCGTCGAGATAGAGGTCTTCATCAAAGCCAAGCTCAAAGACCCGTCTGTCCGGCAGCAGCTCAACGCCGCCCTCCGCGACCTCGGTTTGCTGGGAGAGTTCAAAGCTGGAACGGACAAGCCAGGATGACCGACACCAGATTTCCAAGGACGTCAGCCGTATTGGGCGCAGCGCGGACAGTCCAGCGCGAGCTCGGCTCGCTCTATGACGACCCGCACGAACAGCGGTGAACCGATGCCGCCCCGCCTCCTTGACATCAAGGCCCGCAGAAGTAGTATTCGCCTGATGGCGTATCCTGAATCCCACTCGTCCTTGACTGGCACAGGTAAAATGGTTAGCGTCTCCGATAAACCCCATGGAGCCACTGATGAGCGACAAGTGCCTGAAAAACCTGCTCTATCTGGTCATCATGTTCATCGTCACACCGCTTCTGTACTTCTTCGTACTCAGGACGCAGCATCCAACTCTGGGGGTCGGCGGTCAGAACAAGGTCCTGGAGGTAAACGCACAGCTCATCGTGGCCGCGTTTGCGCTCGTAGTAACAGTGGCCCTGGTGGTTGCGCAGCTCGCGACGACATTGGGCATAGGACGGAACATACGACCCACGCGCATCGTCCTCTTTTATGAGTTGGCCGCGTTCGGCTTGGCAATCAGCGTCACGCTACTGGGACGCTGGCATGGACCTGGGTCGTGCAAGGACTTCCTCACGCATGCATCATCTATCCTGACGCTGGCAGGACTCCTCGTCCTGACGCCGTATTTCTGGTACTCGAGACGACAAATCAGTACACGCGCGGTCATCGAGGACGCCATCTCTAGATGCAAGACGCACGCTTCGGGGTGTCACCCTGCCATCTTGGATGTGCTCCTGGGAGCTGCCGCTCAGGAAGGGAGATTACCTGCTGTTCCGTGACGGCGTCGACGATCTGAGCAAACGCGCAGCCAGCGGTGCAGCATGCCGGAAGTGCCTCGAACAACTAAAGCAACACCTAAGAGACGACGGCGGAAACGGGCACGCCCTTGAAATCGTGACCATTGCCCTAGAACAACTCCAGCTGCCCGATGGCCGGGCTCCCACAAGTTAGACTCAGGCCCGGGGTGAAGCCGGAGAAACGGTGAACGGCGAGGGACTCTTCCCGATTTCCTGCGTATCAGGCGAGAATCCGGGGGCTGCAACTGTGAAACGGTGACACAGCATGAAACCCTGCCTGCCCAGCGCCTCCTCAAGGGATGAGGGATGAAGGATGAGGGATGGAGGACAAAGGATGAAGGATGAGTGGTGAAGGATGAGGGCTGAAGGCGGAGGGATGAGGGATGAGCAGTGAGAAGAGACGCGACCCCCTCGCGCTGATGGCCGGAGATTCCGAAAGTGCTTGACAAGGGTGGCGACGCGGCTAATATTTATCAAGATAATCCACGGGTGGTTGCATGGCGTCATAGCTGGCTTAGTCCACCCGTTATTACAACCCCAGGGAGCGCGAAAGCGCTCCCTGAATCCTTTGAACGCAGGAGGCGACGATGAGCCAGCAAGCTGATGAGGTGAAACAGCGGGGCGTCCGGGTGGTCGTGTTTGTGGACTTCTGGAACTTCCAGCTTTCATTGAACGCGGCGAGCGACCGGCTGAGGGTGGATTGGGTCAAGTTCCCGACGTGGCTCGCACGGCAGGCGTACGCGCTGTCGGGCCTGCCCGGTGGGGCGGGTCTCGCCTACGAGGGTGCCTATGTCTATCTATCCTTCAACCCAAAGTCAGAGAAGGACCGGAAACTGAAGCACTGGGCGTTGACCGTGCTCGACCGGTTCCCCGGCGTCAGCGTCGTCTGCCTGGAACGAAAGCCGAAGAACCCGCCGATCTGCCAGCAGTGCCACGCCGAAGTCCTGAAGTGCCCGTCATGCGGTGTCGAGTTGCTGAGGACGGGCGAGAAGGGTATCGACACGAGCATTGTCACGGATATGATCCGGCTGGCGTGGGAAGAGGCCTACGACGTGGCGGTGCTGGTTTCGGCTGACCACGACTTCGTTCCGGCCGTGGAGTTCCTGCATATGAAGGGACGGCGGATAGTTCACGCCGGGTTCCCGCCGGCCGGCATGGCGCTTGCGCGTAAGTGCTGGGCGTCAATTGACCTGTCGAAGCACCTTCACGAGTTCGAGCGGTAGACTCTGACGTGCGGCGTGACGTGGAGAATGATGAGCGCCGAGCGCGGAACGATGAATGACGGAGAGCGCATGCCGGGAGTTCCGGGGACAGGTTTAATGTCAAGCCGTGCGTTACTAATGAGAGCAGGAAATGTTTGTCATTCTGAGGCGTTCGACGCCGAAGAATCTTCGCTGCGCTCAGGGTGACAGGGTATAAGGATACTCAGGGTGACATCAAGAACTGTCCAGTATTTCATGCTCCCCGTAATAGC
>JAPLUO010000270.1 GCA_026397595.1 Caldifarciminota bacterium | reverse complement strand
GTCTGGCGAACCTGCTGATGAAGATAGCGTTTGCCATCTGGCGCGACCAAACCACGTACGACGAGAACCGCCACCTCGCCCAAATCATGCGCCACCAGATGAGGCAGAAATCAAGCATGGCTTGACATAGTGAGTCTGAGCCCTTCGCTTGCTGTCATGCTGAGCGCAGCGAAGCATCTTCTCTTCCCGCTCAGGGTAAACTGCGCGAAGGGTCTTTGCACTCGAAGATTCTTCGGCGTCGAACGCCTCAGAATGACAAACATTTCCTGCTCTCGTTAGTAAGTACCGTGTGCCTGCTTCGTCCGGTGATGCTCGCCTTGACGATCTGGGGGATGGATTGGTGTCACCGACATCCGTCTTCAACCGGGCTTTCGGCTTCATGGCGCCAGGCGTTTCTGCACATCCGAGCCGATCAATTGATACCCCAGCTTGTCGTACAGTTCGCGGGCGACCACGTTGTCACCCCACACATGTAGACCGATTCGCTGGATGTTCCGCTCCGTCATCTGTGCATCGAGTAGCTCAAGCGTTTTCCTCCCCCAACCTTTTCCGCGATACTCTTCGTGTAGGTGGATGTCGAAAATGAAGCAGTGGTGTTCCGTCTCGTTCACGTCCAGCCAAAGGTAGCCGATCCGGTCGTCGATGGTGCCCTCCTCCAACCGGATGTCATACAGGAATTGGTTTGGAGTTGACAGACCGGAGCTGAGTGTACGGTCGAACCGACTTGCCGCTTTGGAGCGGGCTTCCTCGATCGGGATGCGAAGGTTGCGGGCGAAGGCTTGAGCGGTAGCCTCAACAGCAAGAGGCTTGTATTCAGAGAATCCTGCCTCGGTCATTGCCTGCAGGCGGATCATCGCGCCCACCCTCGCTGAATCGTCACCCCAGCGGGGCAGTGCGGAGATGCTTCCCGCATTGTTCTGTCTGTCATCTTGCTTCTCCTTCTACGACCCTGATTTCCTTCTCCGTCAGTCCGTACAACTCATACAACAACGCGTCAGGGACCGCTGTCGGCTTACGGCCCACAGCTAACGGCTCCGTCGTGTTTCCGGCGCTGCATCTGTCAGGGGCCGCAAGCCGCCGGCTGTCAGCCGTCGGCCCTTCTGGTGTTCTGGCGCTCCTGTCCAGCGCGTGCCGGCCGGCCTCATAATCAGGGCAGCGTCTCCACCTTTCCGATCGACCACGCGATGTCGGCCTTCGGGTCGCCGCCGTTATCCTGCTGGTCTTCGCCCAGACTGTAGAGCCGGAAACCCGTCCCGACAGGGAGGTAGTTCAGCGACTTGCCGGTGAACGGGTCAATGACGTTCTGGGCAGAGATGTCAGCCAGGCTCGCGGGAAACGTGCCATGACCCAGCCGGTACTGAAGAATCCGGAAACCGGTCAGCGTAACGGCCTGTTCAGCCTGCAGCTTCGCAATCCGGGTAGCAAACAGCTTGCCGTTCGGGAGCATCAGGCCGGCAAGCGGTGAGTGCTGCCGGCTCATGCGCTGCTGCAATCGGTCCAGGCTGTCCCACTGGCGGTTCGTCTCGTACCACGGACCGGCCGCGAGTTCGAGGCAGCGCTTGTGGATAAGCTGGCTGTATCGCTGGGCGATGAGATTGGTCAGCGGGAAGAAAACCAGAAAGCGGTTGAGCAGATTGTCGGCGTCCGCGATCCCGAGCGCGGCCGCCGTGGGCCGGGCCAGATACTCGTCCATCGTGACGTACTCCGTCTCCCAGACCCGGAGCAGTTCCTTGTCCCGGGCTAGTGCCGTCACCGCATCGGCGGCCCGGGCCAGCGCCGGGTCGGTGCACTTCGGTCCGACGTCGCGCATCACGCGCAGCGTGCGGTTCAAATCCGTCGCGCGCACGAGATTAAGGATGAACGCGGCCTCGCCCGGCAGAAGGTCGGCCAGGTGCACATCGCTGACCAGGACATCCATGGCTTCATCGGCCTTGCCCGCAGCGAGCAGGTCGCGCGCCTTCAGGCGGAGCAGAGCCCCGAAGTCGAACGTGCGTTTGAGGGTGGGCGGCAACTTCGCCGCGAGCCCGGCGCCCGGGTCGAACTCCATGCTCGCGGGCGGAAACCGGGCCGCGGTCAGCAGCAATTCGAGCGCCCGGCCATTGCGGCTGAGCAAGGCCTTTCCTTCGGCCGGGTCGAGCTGTCCGGTATCGGCCCGGGCCAGCAGCCCCTTCTCTTTCTTCTCATCCAGGGCGGTGTCGGCCTGAGCCAGCAGGCGCGACAATTCCTCGCTCCCCTGGGCTCGGTGCACTGCCAGTTCCTTCATTGTGGTCGGATGCCCGCCGGCCCGGACTGCGCTGCGCAGGTCCTGGACCTGCCGGTTCAGCGCGGTCACTGAGACGAAGTAGGTTGCGAACAGCAGAACGATGACTCCGACGACGACCAGCAGCTTCTTCATACGTTTCCTCCCGTCATTCTCCTAACGATGAACGATCAACGAAACCACGACGAACGCTCGTCACAGCTATTCTCCTTCAACGATTCTGATTTCCTTTCGCGGGCCGCAGGCTGTCAGCCGCAAGCCGTGAGCTGTCACCGTGCAGCTTCAGCATCGTCTCGACCAGTCCGACCATCTTGTCATGCCGCGCTTTGACATCGCCCGCGACAATGGAGGCCCTAATAGGGGACTGTCCCTCATTTCCCTGATTTCCGACGAAGGACTGCTTAACGGCGTGGTCTGCGGGAGGCGCCGCGGACCGGCGATCGCCCCAGCAAACACCTCTTGGCTTCGGACAGGCTGATCGCCGGGGCGTTCGCTTCGGCTGCCCGGGCCTCACGCAGGCTACGCAGGTCACCGTAGTCGTCCAACGCTGCCTGGAGCTTCAGAAAATCGGCGTAAGGCAACACGGCGAACTCCTTCTTCCCGTTCTTACCGATGGTCTGCACTTTCGGGATGGTCATGATGTCCTTTCTACCGGCAGGCTTCTCTACGATGCCTGACGCGATACACGATGATAGTTGAGCCTTCGAGCTCGAACAAAACGCGGTACTCGCCTACTCTCAAGCGATACTCAGGAGTGTAGTTCGTCAGACGCTTCACATCGCCTCGCAGGTCGGTCTGCAAGACTTCGATCTTCGCGAGAATCCGCCTCCGACTTGGCAGGGGTAGGTCCGCCAGGTCCCTGATCGCTCGCGGCTTAAACCGAACTTCGCGGGTCATTCCACTACTATGTCCAGGTCGCTTCTTCCCGTTCGAGAGCTTTTCCCGGCCGGTGTCGGATGCTCGTGGAGAGTTGCTTCTCCGCGTCTGTCACGGGTATGTTGTAGCGCAGGATGACGTGAGTGTCAAGAATCTCTTAAGAGTCCTGATTAGAGGGTTCCGAAGCGCAAGGAATCGAATACTGTGTCCCCCTGATTTCCGTTGCCAAGCCTCAATCTCCTCGAATGTCTTGAACGTCCCCATTCTTTCTTTTCCTCAACGATGTACGATAGACGAATCTGTCGATGCTACGATGCACGATGTACGAAACCCGACCATCCTATCCCGCCGCGCCTTGTCGCCGTCAGGCCGTCGCGCGGATTCCATGCACACGCTGAAGAAGCTTCGACCTGAGCCCCCTCCCGCCCAAATGCTCGGTCAGGCCGGCCCGTTCAAGCGCGACCCCGCAAGCTCTCGCTGCGGCGGCAACGCTCGGATACCTCCCTCGAATGCAGGCCCGCGCGAACCGGTCCAGGATTCGCAGTTCCTCCGGACTCCAAGCGGGACGCCAGAGCCTGCCGTACATGTCCACAAAACACCGGCTAAACCTCCACCTGAGGTTACCCTCAGCGAGGCTTTTGTGCCGGCCAGTAGACCGGAGCGACTTCAGGCAGGCGCGCAAGGCAGCCTTCACGGTCCGGTATCGCCCGGCCGCCAATGCCATGGCGAACTGCCTTACGGTTTCGATGTCCCGTTCACTCCACCGTTCATATGCCTGCCAGCCAAGTCTCCGTGCTCCGGCTTTGATAAAGTCAACCAGTCTGTGCTCGGGTCGTTGCCACTCCAGCCCGGCGCGGGAGAGGGCACGAAGGCAGTCCGGGACCGCGGCCCGACCGCAGGAGTATCTGCCCCGAGCCAAAGCCCGGCTGAAGCCGGTGATGATGCGCAGCTCTTCCGGGCCGAGGGGTGGATTGGCTCGGGACGAGTCGTACCCCAGCGCATGCGCGCGGACCGAGATGCTAGTAGAAATGGTGTTGTCCGGATGACGGGCCGCAAGTCCGGCCCGCCCGCACGCAGTCTTGTAGCAGCGCGCCGCGGTCACAATGTCAGGGTACTTCCCGCGCGCCAGCGCCGAGGCGTGGCGTTCGAGCAGCCGCAGCTCCTCGTCCGTCCACAAGTGCTTCCGCCGCGGCAGGCCGAAATCGTAAGCGCGGCACAGCACGGCCCAGGCCACGGCCACGTCGGTCCTTCGGATGGCCGGTGCGGCTCGTCGAAGCTCGCGCTGACACTCCGGCAGCGCCTCCTTGACGTTCCGATATGTGCCCTGGACGATTGCGCGGGCGAAGCGGTCAACGACACGGTCTTCCTCGCGCGTCCAGGGTCTCGAAGCTACCTGCGCCTTCGGCATGTTCATTCCTCCTGCTGACGGTCAGCCGTAAGCCGCAAGCCGTCGCGCTCTGCACTCATCGTTCCGCGCTTATCGCTCATCACTCTCCGCGTGAACTCGACCATCTTGTCATGCCGCGCCTTGCCCCCCAGCGATAGACCAGCACCGAGAGGGCTAGCCAGACGCTGCCGAGCAAGTACGCCGCGACCACATCACTGGCCCAATGCTCCCCGACGTAGATGCGTGACGGCCCAATCATCCCCACCAAGCCGAGGAGCAATATAAGTAGCAACGTGCGCCACCATGAATGTTTGAGCAACGTATAAGCCAGGAACAACACGAATCCAAAGAGTGTGGTGAAGAATAGCACATGCCCGCTCGGGAAAGAGTTATCCCCCAACTGCTTGATGACGGTCACCATGTCGGCGCTAGGTCGTGGACGACCGATCAGGACTTTAAGGACGAGCCCCAAGGCCGAGCCGCCCAACACACTCGCACCGGTCATAACCATCTCCCATTTCAGACCGCGCGCGTAAAGGAGCAACAAGATCCCTGCCGCTATCAGCGGGCCTTGGGGTAGGAACCCGATCCACGTCACAGCGCGCATAAGTGCATCAAACCAACCCGCATGGAAGGTCTGTACCGCCCGCGTGATCTTCACGTCGAAAGCAGAATAGGCCCACGTCTGCGCGATCACCGCCAGGATGATGAAGACCACCATCGCGCAAATCAGATAGGCTTCGAACATCGCAGCGCGCCGCCGCCATAGCTTCGCCGCAATCGCGTCCGCGACGGCAAGGGTCCGCCGCCAGGCGTCAACCGGTTTCTCAACAGTCACTACTCCTTGCCTCTTGACTGGCTTTACCTTGTCAGCCATCATTTACCATCCTGGCGACTCAGGTCCGCCGCTAGATGCAGTATGCCCATCTTCGTGCTCAGCAAGCGTATAGAAGGTCCATACCCCAATGATAGGGCACCTGGTTTTGGATGTCGGGTGGTCAAGGGGCGCCATTGCCTTTGGGAGAATTGCTGCGGCGAGTGGTTACTTCGCTTTAGGCACCACAACCCTGATTGCCCCGGGAACGATCTTGATATGAAGAGGAAGCTTCTCTAATAGCTCACCATCACACTGAATCATCTGTTTGGGGCTCGAGGAAACGCTGATATCTTTGCCTTGCCAATGCTCCACTAATTCCAGATTGTCCGGACGTTCCCGTTTAAGCCAGGTGACAACCATAAGCTTAAACAGACTGAGATTAGCTTTTCGCACGACAACAACATCCAGGAACCCATCGCTGACATCTATATGCTTATCGAAAGATATGTTACTAAACCCGAGGTTTCCTGTATTGGCAATAAGACATGTTAAGCCTTGAACTTCGTGCTCTTGTCCATCGATCTTGAGGTGGTAAACGGCTCTCTTAGTTATCTTTAATGCCCTGACCGCTGAAAGAAAATAGGCGAGGATGCCGATCTTATTCTTGGTCTTGCGATCCGCGCCTTTGACGACATCCGCCTCAAAACCAAGGCTTATTCCTACAATAAAATAACGCTTATCGAACTGCCCTACATCAATGGTTCTCGTCTCTAACGGGCCGTGGCTCAGGAGCGTACAGGCTTCTTTAAGGTCAGTGGGTATGCCAAGTTCAGTGGCCATGACATTCGCCGATCCTCCAGGTAAAATAACCAGAGGAGTCTCTGATCCAATCAGGCCGCTGATTGCCTCCATGAGTGTGCCGTCGCCGCCGTAAACAGCGAGGGCATCGATTCCTTCTTTGGCGGCAGCCTTTGCGAACCGGACCGCATCGCCCGCCTGGTGAGTAATCGATGCTTCCCACTTGATGCCAGCTTCTTTCATGGATGCATTGATAATCGATAAGGCCGGCCCTCCTTTTCCGGAGGCGGGGTTAATAATGATGTGAATATTCTCTACTGACGGGAGATGCGATTGGGGATGTCGAGTGGTCATGGTGCGTCAGGGCCTCCTGGGGGTGAATAAGAGGTGGCGGTTGTCCCCTTCAATCTCCGAGTTTGGCTAACGTCCCCTCACGCCCACTCGATCCGCCATCAACTGCTTCAATCCGCTTGCTTTACTAAGAGCTTATCCGTTAATAACAAAACACAAGCGAAGAAAGGTCGACGCGCTGGCGGTCCCGCCTGCTACTGCATTGCCATCGATCCGTCTGCGTGAGACGGGAGCTATTTACGGACAAGCTCTAAGGCTATTTTCCCTTGACTTCGTTCTGGATCTTCTTTGCGGCCGAATCGATCTGCTGTCCGGCCTTCTCAACCGTTTGATCGATCTTCTTGCCGGCGCGCTCTGCCGGGCCTGCTCGTCTACAGCCCGACAGCCCGAGAAGCACTACCGTCAGGGCCAGCGATGTGATGCCAATTCTAAAGGTCTTCAGCATTTGTATCTCCTTTGGTAACAGATATTAAGGTCAGTTCGAGGACCTGCCCCCAGTCTATCAATTGATTCGTCGCAATCGGCGCTGCCCCTTCAACTCATTAAAAGGAGGGCGGTTCTCTCCGTGGCTTTCAACTGCGCGGGCCGAAGTAGTAGCGAACCCCGAGTGCGGCGTTGCCGTTGAAGGCGATCCCCGGAGAAAAGTCGAGGATTGGAGCCAGTTCAAAGAAGACACCAAGCGGAACAATCGGGAGCACATACTCCGCCCCGAATGGAACCCTGAGCCCCACTTCCCTCGGATTGTCCACACCGTTCGCGAGCCTGACGCGAACGCCCGCGCCCGCATAGAGCGGCAAGAAGCCGACCAGCGAGGGCAGCAGGCTGCCGGTATGGATCAGCAGGTCAGCGTGCATGTGAACACCTTGTCCGTGCCACAGGTACGCATAGCCTAGCGCACCATCAAGCGCGACATTATTGCCGAGCCAGAGCTTCGCGCTAAACCCGGAGGGTTCGCCGCCCATGATCCCCAAGCCAATGAGACCGGGCGCAGCGGCTGCGACACTCGTACAGATGCAGGCGACCACAATCGCAACAACCAAGCCATTCTTCATCATCCCTCTCATTCTGTTTATCACTCCATCTTCCGTGCGGCACTTCATCGCTTCAATCTGGGCATTACGTTTGGTGCAGTCCGCACTGCTCATTCGCGCGCTCCTTACCCGCTGCCTCATTAGACGCTTCCGTCTTCGCTGAGGTTCGACGCTGAGCTGCGCATCCTCACTCCTTTCTTCCCTGGCAAGCATGTTCTTTTCACGCCGCAAGTCGTAAGCCGCTCGTCGTCGCGCTCTGCACTCATCGTTCCGCGCTTATCGCTCATCACTCTCTGCGTGAACTCGACCATCCGGTCATGCCGTTCCTAGACGTCACCCACAAGTGTGGGTGTCCCCGGTCTTCCCCGGGCTTTCCGGCTTCGTGAACCGCTGGCGGACCTTTGCCACGATCTGGGATACGCTCATCTTGTCGGCCGTTTCCACCCCAACGATGCGGCCGCCGGCCGGGTCCTGTTCGATGCGCTTCTTCAGTTCGCCCTTCGCCTCGCCCGGACCGAAAATCATGACCGCTTCCGCGCCCCTGACGTGCGCTGCTACCCGGTCGTAGTAACGGTCGAGCTCCCCGGTGTACTCCCGCTGGCGGCTGTCATCGGCCGGGACGGCCATCGACTCGAACGAACCGCCGTGGCGTGAACCAGCCGCGCGCTGGATCTGCTTCTCGGCGTTAGACTCAATCGTCCGGGTTTCTTCGCCCTTATCGGTAACCACCACGACAACCGCCCGGCGGTGGTCAATCCACAAGCCTGCTACAGGTTTCATAGTATCCTTTCTTCTCGTCGGACCAGCTCGTGCGGCGTCTTGGCCTTGGGCAAGTCCTGGCGCTCTTTCAGCACAGGCTCTTCGTGCTTGGCCCCGGCGGCAATGGACAAATGGCGCGTGTCATCGCTTTGGTGCACCCGCTTTGTCGTCTTCACCCAGGTGGAACCGGTGCATGAAACGATGGAGGATGGGCGCCAGCAGAACACCGACCCCGACGAGGAAAACAATCCCCGAGAACAGCGCGTAGAACGCAGCGAACAGCTTGGCAACATCGGTCGTCAGCGGCGAAACCGGCCCCATTCCGCCTAGAATCATCGCCGCGTTCTCTGTCGCGTCAACCCACCCGAGCCCACCGATGAACCGGTAGCCGAGCACGCCTAAGAGCAGCGATCCGGCAATCAGCGCCAGAGCGATACCGCCATGGCGCAACAGCCGCCGTAGGAAGACTTCTCTCGGCACCAGCGGTTGCCGGCGATGCTCAAACATGGTTCACCTCGCTATCGGCCCACAGCGGCCGGTTGCTGTTCGGTTCGTTTCATCTCACTCCTTGGCCGTCAGCCGAAAGCGGTCAGCCGTCAGCGTCCATTACTGCTCGGAAGGTGGAACCAAATCAGCCACGCCAGTGTCCATCGGTGCCTCCTTCACTACGATGAGGCTCGGCAACGGCACTGCGACCGACTTAACCCTCATGTCCCGTAGCCCTTCGAAGACGACGAAATCTTCTTGAACGCTGGCGAGCACAAATGCTGCCTCGAAGCCCTCGACGTGAGGCTTGAGTCTGAATTCGACTATCGGATAGCCCCCTCCTTCGGATCCTTCAAAATGGAGGTCCCCCTTGAGTCCCTTGAGCTCATTCAGGTAGTCGCAGTAGCGTCGGCGTTCTTCGTTCACATTTACTCCTTTCTCATCCGATAACACATTTACGGGCGCAGTCAATGACCTCCGGCTGCAGACCAACCGGCGTCTGCTCGATCTCGTTGACGGCCGTTTACCGGTCGTTCATTGTGCGCCGCGCATTCTTCGATTCAGCTATCTCCTGCCACGCAGTTAGTATAATCCTATCCGCGTTCAGTGTCATGCCGTGCTTAACAACTCTCTAACCGTTGGTTCGCCGGTCATACATTCGACCCCCCAAAGCCGGGGCGATTCCATAGCGGCCGACCGGTCGCCTGAAGCCGGCCGGGACGGAGATCGTTCGTCCGACTCCAGTAAGCGGTTTGTGCGGTTCGGTAACGGCATTCAACCGCATGCGGCGTCTTGGCCTCGGGTAAGTCCTTGTCCAGACTCGGTCTCGTTGGTTGGCCTCGGCGGCCCCTGTCTGACAGTGCGGCTGATTCGTACAACGTCCATCGTTGCGGGAAGTCACTTGTCACTTGTGCGATACTTGCTGCCTCTAAGTCCTGCCGTTCGCAGGTACCGAACCAGCCCGCTGACTACCGAGCCGGTACGCGTTGCCTGTTCCTGCAGTCGCCGATAGTCCCGCTGAGCCAGGTATCCCTGGTCGAGGGCGACGTAGAACTGAGCACTGACCTCGCTTGCGGAGCCTCTCGCGACTGTCAGGAACTGCACGAATTCCCGGGCACCGCCCCGGCCAAAGCCCTCGGCGATGTTCGACATCACGGAGACCGCAGCCCGCCGAATCTGGTCCCGCAGGGCGAAGTCGCGCCCGAAAGCTCCTTTGCCGGACGCCTCGTAGACCATCTTCGCAAGCGTACGAGCCTGCTGCCAGGCCTCAATCTCCTCGAAAGTCCTGAACGTGCCCATCCCTTCTTCTCCTCAACGATGTACGATAGACGAATCTGTCGATGCTACGATGCACGATGTACGAACCAACGATGAACGATACCGCATCGTCTCGACCATCCCGACCATCTTATCACGCCGCGCCGGTCGTGTCAAGCGTGCGGGCATCCAGAATCATTTATTGTCCCCGGAACTTTCCGGCTGCGGCAAATCAACCCTGCTGCGCAGCCTCAACCGCATGAACGAACTCGTGGACGGCGCGCGCATCAAAGGCAGGATTCTGCTCGACGGCAGCGACATCTACCGCTTAAGCGTGCTCGAACTCCGCAAGCGCGTTGGCATGGTGTTCCAGCGACCCAACGCCTTCCCGCTTTCGGTGTTCGACAACATCGCCTACGGCCCGCGCATCCACGGCACCAACAACGGCTCGGAGTTGCAGGGCATCGTCGAACGCTGCCTCCGCGCGGTGCACATGTGGGATGAGGTCAAAGACAAACTGAACGACAGCGCGCTCCGCCTCACCGACGAACAGCGCCAGCGCCTCTGTATTGCC
>JAPLUO010000019.1 GCA_026397595.1 Caldifarciminota bacterium | reverse complement strand
GCTTGATTGCAGAACGTTTCTGCATTAGGCTGTTGACGGTCATGGCTGTCTCCTTTCGTTGGTAGACGTTTTCGGACGTTTATACACTACCATTTGAAGGCGAGACAGCCTTCTTGTCAATTGTCGGCACTTTCAGCACAGACTTAATCCTATAGCACTCACGAGACACAAAGGTCCTTCGGATTCTTCCAGTTCGGTGAATCCTCTCCGTTTGGTGACTTGGTGACTTTGTGGTCAATCTCCTTTCCCAAAAACCGACATAGCTCTCGTTTGTCACCCCGAGCGAACGAAGTGAGTCGAGGGGTCTCTCAGGCGAGATTCCTCGACTACGGCGAGGACGCCTTCGCTCGGAATGACATCACCCGTCAGGTGGGGCCGCCATTCAACCTGGCAAGGCGCGTTCACAGGCTCCTACGGTACCAACGTCGGATTCGGGGCCTTTCCTTCGGCTTGACTCTGGGTAGCCTCAACCTAGAATAGCTGACACCGATGCAGTTTATCGCTGACCTCCACATCCACTCCCGGTTCTCTCGCGCGACGAGCCGCGATATGGACATTCCGGTGATCGCGGCTACGGCGCAGACGAAGGGTATCAAGCTGGTAGGCACCGGTGACTTCACCCACCCCGAGTACTTCAAGTCGCTGAAACAGCACCTGAAGCCGACCGGCAACGGCCTGTTTACCCACGACGGCACGTACTTCATGCTCAACGTCGAATTGAACGGCATCTACAGCGCCGGCGGCAAGCTGCGCCGGATTCACAACATGGTCTTTGTCCCCAGCTTCGAGACCGCGGAGAAGTTGTCCGCCTGGCTCGACGGGTATGGCAAGCTGGCCTCGGACGGCCGCCCTACGCTTAGTCTCTCAAGCTACGACCTGCTGGCAAAGCTGCTCGAAATCGACGCGCGCGCGTTCCTTGTGCCTGCGCACATCTGGACCCCATGGTTTTCGCTCTATGGCTCGAACTCCGGGTTCGACTCGATTGAAGAATGCTTTGGCGACCTGAGCAAAGAGATATTCGCGGTCGAGACCGGGCTTTCCAGCGACCCGCCGATGAACTGGCGGCTGTCCGCGCTCGACAGCCGCACGCTCATTTCCAACTCCGACGCCCATTCTCCGGGCCGCCTCGGCCGCGAGGCCAACGTCTTTGACTGCGAATTGTCCTACGACGCCATCCGTGACGTCCTGAAGACAAAAGACCGGAAACGATTCCTGTACACGATTGAGTTCTTTCCCGAGGAAGGTAAGTACCACTACGATGGCCACCGGTCCTGCGGGGTGAACTTTGCCCCGGCCCAGTCGCTCGTAAATGACAACCTCTGCCCGGGCTGCGGCCGGCAGCTTACCATCGGCGTGCTCCATCGGGTCGAGCAACTGGCGGACCGGAAGCCCGAGGACGTACCGCCCGACATGATCCCTTTCCGGCACGTGGTTCCTCTTGAGGAAGTCATCGGCGAGGCCCTCGGTGTGGGCCGGGACACGGTGCAGGTCCACAAGCTGTACGAAGCGCTGGTCCAGTCACTGGGCAGCGAGTTCGAAGTGCTCCTCAACGCGTCGATACCGGACATCGCGCAGAACTCGAACGAGCGAATCGGTCTCGGGATCGAGCGGATGCGCCGCGGCGAGGTACAGGCAGTCGCGGGTTACGACGGCGTGTTCGGGGTTATCCATGTCCTGCCCGGAAGCGCGCCGAGCCCGACGGCCCGCCCCGGCGAGCCGGGACAGCAGATGGGGCTGTTCTAGTAGTTGTGAATAGTGAATTATGAGTTGTGAAAGCGGCCTCGGGGTCTTTTCACTATTCACTACTCTCAATTCACTGTTTTCTTCATGAAGACGTTGTGGGCGCCGTGGCGGGCTGAGTACATCTATTGCGCCGGCGGCCAGAAATCGGCCAGCCGGCGGCATTGCCTGTTCTGCAACCTGCTCAAGGCCAAGGACGACGCGCAGAACCTGATCCTGTACCGCGGCCGGCGCGCCTTCGTCGTGATGAACCGCTTTCCTTATAATAACGGCCACGTGATGGTGGCGCCGATCCGGCACACCGCGAATGTCGAGACGCTCAGCGTCGAGGAGAGTGCGGAGTTGTTCGCGCTGGTTCAGAAGTCGCTTTCGGTGCTGCGTCGGGCGCTCCGGCCCCAGGGGTTCAACGTCGGCGCGAATCTGGGTCGGGTGGCGGGCGCCGGAGTGGTCGGGCACGCGCACATCCACGTCGTGCCGCGCTGGCTCGGCGACGTCAACTTCATGCCGCTTTTGGCCGAGACCAAGGTCATCAGCGAACACCTTTCGGAAACCTACAAGAGATTACGCAGGCAGTTCGATGGAGTGGACTCTCAGCATAGAGGCATAAGGACACGTCGCAGGAGTCAAGCTCGAAATCCGAAGTCCGAATGACGATTCAAGTCCGAGAAGGATGCCAGTTGGAGCGGGCTCCAAGCATTTGGGAATTGAGACATTGAATCGACCTTCGACCTTCGACCTT
>JAPLUO010000283.1 GCA_026397595.1 Caldifarciminota bacterium | reverse complement strand
CTGCCGCTCGCGCCCGGTCAGGACCGACAAAGCCTCGACCGCCCGCATCAAGCTCATCCGGTACAGCGAGTACCCTGACCGCTGGGACGAACTCTACTCCGTCTTCTCGCCCGAGGCCATCAGCAAAGGAAAAGTGGAAAGTGAAGAAGGGGAAATGTCGAAGTCCGGTCATTCGCCATTTCTACTTTCCCCTTCACCGAATGCCTTCCTCGCCGAAATCGAAGGCTGGCGCGACTCTCTCGCCCGCAACATCGCCCTGCGCAACCCCCGGCTCGGCACGCCGGACAACACCGCGGACTTGAACCTTGCCGTACAAATGACCATTGACCGGGCCATCTTCCTGCGCATCTGCGAAGACCGGGGAATCGAAGACTACGGCACCCTGCAGAACCTCATCGGCAAGCCCGGCGTCTACCGCCGGCTGATGGAGCGGTTCGAGGACGCGGACAAGCGCTACAACTCCGGCCTGTTCGACTTCCGCAAAGACACCGTCACACCGTCCCTGAAGATTGACGACAAGCTCCTGTCCGACATCCTCTCCGAACTCTACCCGCCCAAATCGCCCTACGAATTCTCGGTCATCGGCATCGAAATCCTCGGCGAGGTCTACGAACAGTTCCTCGGCAAGGTCATCCGTCTGACTGCCGGACATCAGGCCAAGGTCGAAGAAAAGCCCGAAGTCAGGAAAGCCGGCGGCGTCCATTACACGCCCCAGTATATCGTGAACTACATCGTCAAGAATACCATCGGCAGGCTGATTGCGGGCAAGACCCCGGCCGAGATTGCCAAACTCGCCTTCCTCGACATGTCATGCGGCTCCGGCTCGTTCCTCATCGGCGGCTACACCTGCCTGCTCGACTACCACCTCGACTGGTACGTCAAGCACGACCCGGCCAAACGTCCCAACGAAGTCTTCGCCATCCGTCCCGGCGAATACCTGCTCACGACCGCCGAGAAGAAGCGGATACTCCTGAACAACATCTACGGCGTGGACATTGACCCGCAGGCCGTGGAAGTCACCAAACTCAGCCTCCTGCTCAAAGTCCTTGAGCACGAGAACAAAGAGACCATCAACCAGACCCTGCGCCTCTTCCGCGAACGCGCCCTACCCAACCTCGACTCCAACATCAAATGCGGCAACTCGCTCATCGACTCCGACTTCTATCGCGGCCAGCAAGGTGGCCTGTTCGACGCCGACATCCGCCGCGTCAACGCCTTCGACTGGCACAAGGCCTTTCCCCAAGTCTTCAACCGGAATCCTTCTTCCTCTCCCTCGAAGGGAGAGGACAGAGGTGAGGGTGACAATCGCCAATCGGAAATCGGCAATCGAGAATGGGTTGGCGGCTTCGATGCCGACATCGGCAACCCGCCCTACATTCGCGTCCAGGCGCTCAACGAATGGGCACCGCTCGAAGTCGAGTGCTACAGACAGCACTACCGGTCGGCGAGCAGAGGCACCTGCGACATCGGGTTTGCGATTCCGCCGCTCGCTTGACTTTCGCGACTGCAGGTGCTACATTGATGGTGAAAGGACGTAACATATGATGACCATAGACGATGCCGAGACGAGTGGTCTGGAGGCCTGAATGGGTCTGACCGTACTGGAAGTGGAAGTCGGTAATCCTGCCAGCCCCAAGACCAGGATTCCTCTGGAGTTCTTAGTTGACTCAGGCGCAATCTACTCGGTTGTGCCCGCACCGATTCTCGACAAGCTGGGCATCAAGCCAATCGGGAAGCAGGTCTTCCGTCTTGCGGACGGCTCAAAGATCGTGCGCCGGAAGGGCATCGCGCTGTTCAAGTACGGACGCAAGACCGGCGGGGCGGATGTGGTCTTCGGCGAGAAGACCGACAGCATCCTGCTCGGCGCACTCACGCTTGAGGCCTTGGGACTTGCGCTCGACCCGATTCGGCGCGTGCTCAGACCGCTGCCGATGATTCTTGCTCGCTCCTCTCGAGCGGGATGAGACGCAGCAGAATGAAACGGAGTTGTGACTCCGTATCCCCCATACTGTATTCTCTATGCTGCATAACTACCCCCGACGCGGATAATGGAATTGAAGAAGCAGCAGGCCCGCGCCCCGAAGAAGCAAAGCCCCAGCGCCCGCCAACTCCTCGACCAGAAGCTCGCCATCACCGACCAGCAGATTGACGCGCTTGTGTATGAGTTGTACGGACTGACGGAAGAGGAAATCAGAATCGTAGAGGGAGAACAAGGATGATGGCCAGGAATACGAGAAGCGCCCCCGCGTCTCCCTGAAAGGAGTTGGTTATGATTCCTGCTCGACGGCGCCTTTTTGCGATTCTGACTGTACTGGGGCTGATTACAGCACCCGGAGTTCTGGCGCGGCCCATCGACACATTGTGGACCAGCCACTGGGGATGGCCCACAGGTGGACAAACAGTAGCCACCGGTGTAGTGAGAGACAACCAAGGTAACCTTTTCACCTGCGGGTCGACTGATTCTGTAGGTGATGGGACTTACAAGGTCTTTCTGACAAAAGGCCTCAGTCGGAAAGACTCTGTGTACTGGAGGCACACCTATGGTGGCAGCACGGGAGCTAGTCAAGGGTTCTCCGTGAAGTCAACACCTGATAACGGCATTCTGATTGCTGGGATGTCGAACTCATTCTCTGAGGATCATCGTGATCAGGCCTATCTGATCAAGACTAACGCCGAAGGAGAAACGCTGTGGACTCGAGTCTACGGTGGTGCCAGCCTTGATGTCCTCGCCTACGCCGTCGATCTGACCACTAATGGTGACTTTGTACTGGCTGGCTGCAGCTATAATGCCGGCCTCGTACTCTGGACTAGTGAAAGTGGCGATTCTATAAGATCGACAACCGTAAGTGGCTGCAAATTCCGTACCGTACGTGCAACCTCTGATGGGGGCTGCATTGCAGCGGGAGAGATTCCAAATAGCGGGACAATAACCGCTGTCAAGTTCGATTCCACTGGCAATGTTGTCTGGCAGAGGGTTTACGATGGTGGATCCGCCAACTCCGTAGACACATCTGACGGCGGCTATATCATAGCTGGATGTTCGACTGACCCTGATGGTTTGCTGATTTGGGTTGACGCCAACGGCGAAAATCCACGGACGCGAACCTATGGTGACCCCTCAACATGTGAGGAGTTCTGGTCACTATCGGTCACCTCGGACGGTGGCTATCTACTCTCTGATATGGCAACAAGGCCCCCCACCTACGATTGTGGTGTTTACGTGGTCAAGACTGATGCCAATGGAGATACAATGTGGACACGGGTCTACGTTGGGCCCCATAGCAATCAAGGCCAAGCCGGTATAGAAATCTCTGACAGTAACTATGCTGTCGCTGGTTTCTGTGGTCTAGACAATGAGGAGGCCTACGATCTAGTACTTGGCCCCGTGACACCAACTGACATCATCAACCCGCCCACCTCTACACCAACGACTACGATCAAACTCTCGCCCACCATCTTCTCCGGTACCCCGATCAGAATCGAGAAAGACGCCAAGCTCTATGACATGCTTGGACGACGTGTAAACGCGCCGTCCGGCAATCTGGCGCCAGGCGTCTACATTTACCAATACGGCTACCGTCTGTCAAAGGTGATCGTAACCCGGTAGAAATGCGGGACACTTCTATGAAGAGCCGCCTGTCAAGCTTGGGTTTCTATAGCCCTCCAGTCCTGGTTCGGTCCTTTCCGGTCTGATGTTAGTCTCAAGCTTCTATTCGTCATGCTACTGACATGTACATGTATCCGAGTCTGAGCTTCCCATTCTTACCCTCGGCCCTTCGACCTGGCCAGTGTCCCGTTCGGGCTTGCTCAGACAGTCGGGATCTCTTTCACTTTGTACGGCTCTCCGTTCGTCAGCACGTGCCAGACAATCACCAGTAGCTTGCGCGCCA
>JAPLUO010000312.1 GCA_026397595.1 Caldifarciminota bacterium | reverse complement strand
AGCCGGCCGTGACGGGTCAGGTCTTCGGCTTCCTTGAGTGCGGTTTTCGTAGCGTCGGTCAGCCAGAGGCGGACGTCATCCCAGAGAACCTCGATATTCTTCTTCGGCATGATTTCAGTGTAGTGCCGCCGGGCCTGTAGTCAATCGGTGAGAGTGCCTCACCGGACGACCACCAATTTGCGGCGCTGGCCGGCGGTGGTCAGCCAGTAAATGCCCGGCTTGAGCGATTCCCGGCTGACGAGTCTACCGTCAGTCGAGTACATCTCCGTGCCTGACGGCAGCCTAACGCGTGCGCCGATTCGCATCACCGTCGACCCGCTCAGCGAAGGGCGAATGGCGAATGGCGATCTGCGATTGGGTTCGCTGATCCCAACCGCCGAGGCTGTGTACGCGTAGTTCATTCGACCATACGGATAGTGGCTGACCGGGACCAGCCAGGCCGACTGGTAGCCGGTATCCGAGCCCGGGACCGAGATTGAGCCCGCCTGGAGCGAATCGAGATCCATGGTGTCGAGCAGGAGCCGGTGGCCGATCGTGTCCTTGGCGACCATGAACGCATGGAAGTTCGCTGCGTCCGCGCCGTCAAAGCCGATTTCAAGGTCGCGGCCCTTGCGGAACATGAAATACTCGCCCGCCCAGCGGTCCAGGTTGTTGCTGCCTGATACCGGGTACGTGGTGTAGGAACCGGCGTTACTGAAGCGCGGGACGTGCTCGCCGAAGTAGCCGTACCGTCCCGACAGGTACGATGTGTCGTTGATGACGTTTGCCAGCACCCACTGGTCGAGCACCTCCTCGAAGCGCTGCGGCAGGCCGGTTGCCGCGAAGCCCGAATCAACACCGGCGATGCTCACGGACGGAGAGGCGACAATGTTGTGAATCAGGTCGCTACCGACGCGGCCGCCGTACTGCTCGTACAGGAACAGTGACCACAGGTAGGTCTTGATGTAGTCGGCCCAGGAGCCGGTCCACACGGTCAGGTCGTTGTCCGGCGCGCTGTTGAAACCGGAGATGGCGTCGGGCGCGCCGAAGAGCCACATCGCCAGTTCCGAACAGCCCTCATTCACCCACAGCGACTCGGCCTGGTCGTAGTTCCAGTGAATCATGTGCTGGAACTCGTGGGCGGCAATGCTGATGCGGTAGTCGCCGGCCGGGTTGTTGGGATAGCAGTCGAGATAGACGCACTCGACTTCGTTGGAATGATAGCCCCATAGCCGCATCGCGGTTGTGTCATAGTACTCATCGAAGTACTGCCAGAATCCGTCGAAGGAATAGCCGTGGAACTCGCCGACATTGTAGTAGAGGAGGTAGATGAGCGAGTCATTGTCAATCGCGTCCGGCGGCTGGCCGAACACGGTCGTGTTGTGATACCAGACTCCGTGGTTTGTGTCCCGAGGGCTGGAGTTGTCGAAGCGCTCGAGGATATGGGACACGTCGGCCGAGTCGACGATTCCGGCCGCCCACGACGAGTCGTCAACCATGACATAGCAGTGATTGCCGGCGCCGCGACAGGTCAAAGCGCCCTGAAACTGTACGGGCGGCATCACCGACATGTTCTGCAGCCACATCGTCCGGGTATCGCCGACGCGGGGCGGGCGGGCGTCCTTGCGGACGGTCGGCATCGGGACCGGCTGCGCGGGCTTCGTCGCGTCGAAAACGGGCGTGCCGCAATGCCATGACGGGGTCTGGGTAATCAGACTCAAGACGAGTAGAAACACATTTTCCTCCAGAGGTTTGTTGGACTGGACAGCAAGTCTATGCCGCAATCGGCCTCTAGTCAAAAGGGCCGCGCGAAGGGGCGCGTCTCGCCAATCCGTTGCGTGTCAGAGAAATCGAAAGCTCTGCATCTTAGCATATCACAGCTAGTTAGCTGACATCGGCTGCGGCTTTGTGGCCGGAGCCGATTTCCTGCTTGACTTGTACCATAATAATTGTATTATGGTGGGTACAGATGAATCTTGCC
>JAPLUO010000205.1 GCA_026397595.1 Caldifarciminota bacterium | reverse complement strand
CTCTTCTGTTTGGGACAGTGCAATTGCATATGGGCTGTGTCTTGGCATATCTCCTCTCGTTCAAGAACAAACGAATGATACGCCAACACCCGCCAACTGTCAATATGATACGTTACCGTATTTATGAAATGGAGTACTAAGGAACGACGCAGCGCCAGTGACGGCCGCATCCAAAGTAAGCAATGCCCTCATTGCCAAGAGGCGGTCCGATGGGAGACCGTTGTGGGCGTAGTCGTTTCTGTCATCGGAGAACTCGCGGAGCAAGTAGTCGTATATGGGTGCATAGAGGAAGCGTTTGAGGTCGGTGTGCTGTAGCACGCTGCGAGCAGAGGTTAGCCGCGTTCTACTCTGCGCTCTGCTGTCCGTCGCGGCCGGTTCGGGCGGGACGCCGGGGCTCGAAGCTGCATAGTATACGGGTCGGCCGCGTCGCACTCGACTGCGCACCAGCAGCTTCGCGCCCTTCCGGTTTAGGTATTCACAGTAGTCCCAGAGTATCGCCTCGGTTTGGACAATGATCAGCATGGCGGCCGCAGCATAGTGGCCGGCCCTGTAGCAGGCACAGGCCTCGCGCACGTTCCCGGGGCGTCGGCTGCCGGTGGTCGCCGCGAGTTCGTCGAAGTTCTGGCAGACTGCCTCTAGGTACTCGTCGGTCAATTCTGTACGAACCAGGAAGTCCGTCAGCTGTTCCAGTGTAGCGCCTCTCTTCCACAGTGCCTTCAAGATCGATATCACCCGCACCGGCAGCTGAAGGGCATGGCGCATGGGAAACAGAAGGAAATCGGGGTCCAGTCGGGCTAGACGCTCCCTGATTCCCGTGTAGTCACCGTCCACTCCAGCCATGGTAGCCAAGCCCGGCATCCTCCGTTCCCTGACGTGACAACGGCACTTCGCGCGAGCATGCGCGTCCAGGTTGTTTCTTAGCGAGTTGACCCGACCCAACAGCCGTTGAAGCTCCTTCCTGTTGTCAGCGAATGCCGTGACTTCAAGAGAGCCTGACCCCCCGAGTCGCGCCGCAGTCCGCTGACGTCGGTCGTTCTTGGCGAGCATTGCGGCAACCAACCGCGCCAACCTCTTGTGGTCACGAGTAATTGTCGAGCGCGCGTACGCTACATCCCTATCTGCGTAGCCCCGGCGCAGGGTCAGAAAGGTGTCGAACACACAATCAGCATCGGACGATTCCAGGGACACCAGTTTCGCGTAGAACTGACTGTCGATAGGATTCGCGTTGTAGAACTCCTCGTCGTGTCGCGCGAACTGCTTACACGCCTCAGCCGTGTGCCACCTACTTGGGAAACGGACTCGGTAGTCATCGAACTTCCGCCTGAGTAGGCCTCGCACGACTAGGCCTGGCGGATCCCATGCTCGTAGGTCAAGCCACATGTCATCTGCGTACATCAGCTTGAAGGTATTATGGTGCGGTCCTCTCGCAACAGGTACTCGCGGACGACGGGGCATGAAGTTCAGTCGGGCTGCGACGGGAGCTGCGATGCTTGCAGATGGGGGCGGCTACTCATCCGGGGCGTCATTGTCGTCTTTGAGGTCGATGTAGAACATGCGTGTGGTCATCCTGCGCTTTCGCCTGACCACAAGCGCGACTGTCACAGCGCCAGCAACGGCGGACAGGATGAGCCAAGCCCACCAAGGGGCTGTACGAATGCCGACGGGGAAACGTCCGGTGAAGAGGACGCACGAAATGACTGCGACCAGGACGCCCACGACGACGCCGGCAGCCACCTGCGTGACGAACGGCATCTAGACCTCGGGTCCACTCTTCTTTGCCCTGCCCTTGCGCTTCTGCGGCTTGTCGCTGACCACGAGAGCGTCGGTGTCGGAGGTGGCGGGGACGGAGAGTTCGAGCTGGTGGTAACCGTTGCGAACGTGTTTGGGTGCCTCTCTGAACGTGGCCTGCTGCGGCGGGACATCGAGGCCTTTGCCGGCGAGTAACTCCGCAATCGTGCGAAGCTGGATACGCGGGCAGTCTATGTTCCAGCCGGGTGAGTGGTAGAAGCCAGCGTCCGCCGCTTCGGTTCTCATCGGTCCGGTTGGCTCCTGCAGCGAGATGAGCACGCCGATTGCTGCCTGCTCTCGTTCAATCACGCCGCGTAACTCATGGACGTGCGCCACGCCGGTGTGCCCGGCCTTCACCGAGAGAATGACCTGCTTGGTCTTGCCGGCGTCCTGCTCGTCGTGGAAGTAGATGCGGCCGTCAATGCCTTTGTCCGCGCCCTTCTTTCCTTCAGCCGGGCGGGCGTCCACCAATCCCAGCGCCCACCACTGGAACTGGTACGGGTCCTGCTTGGCTAGCGCCTCGGCTCCGGCCACATCAGTAGGCTCACCGATAACCTGAAACTGCGCGTCCTTGCCGAACGTATCAAACAGCCGTTTCTTCATCAGAGTGATGGCCAGGTGCGTGATGTCTATGCTAATCCATCGGCGGCCGAGCCGCTGGGCTGCGATGACGGCCGTGCCGCACCCGCCGAAGGGGTCGAGAACCAACTCGCCTTCTTTGGACGAGGCCTCTATGATGCGCTTGAGCAGAGCTTCCGGTTTCTGGGTCGGGTACCCGAGACGTTCTTGGGCCAGCGCGGCGATGGGCGGTATGTCCGTCCACATGTCTTGCAGAGGTACGCCAGGCATCTCGTCGAGATAACGCTTGTATCGCGGCATTCCTGACTTCGTGTAGTACAGCCGCCCCTCGCGTTCGAATTTCTCCATGTTGTCCTTGGAATATGCCCAATACCGGCCCTTGTAGGGCCGTACGCCCTTCCACTCGTAGGACGTGTCGCCGCCAGGTCGTGCCGCGGTAAGGTTATCTAACTGGAAGCGCCGACCTGTCTTTTCTTCCACGTGGCAATAGAACTGCCGCAGGTAGTCCGGGTCGTATGGGGTGTAGATGGCATTCCACTGCCAGTCGTCTGTCTTCGTGTAGAAGAGCAGCACATCGTGAATGTGCCCGTGCTGTTTCCTGCCTTGTTTGGTGTCGCTGTGGGCAGCCGTGCGTTTCCACGAAATTTCCGTGCGGAAGTGCTGCGGCCCGAAGACCGCGTCCATGAGGAGCTTGAGGTAGTGGCTGGCGGTGGGGTCACAGTGGATGTAGATGCTGCCGGTCGGTTTGAGAACGCGGCGAAGCTCGACCAGGCGCGGGGCCATCATCGCAAGGTAGGCGAGCATGTCGTTCGGACCAAGGTAGGTACGGAAGGCCTGCATCGCCTGACTGACCTTGCCGCCGGCTTCCACAATTTCCTTGTAGGCGAGAGCCGCGGCTTCATCCCATTGCCAGGTATCTTCGAAGGCGTGAATCTGTGCCGCAGACTGCGAGCCGTTGCGTTCCTTGAAGAGGACGTTGTAGTCTTGATTGCTCTTGAACGGCGGGTCGAGGTAGATGAGGTCAACCGACTCGTCCTTGACGTAGCGGCGCAGGATGTCAAGGTTATCGCCGTAGTAGAGCAGATTCGTCGGGTTCCCGTCGGGCATCAGGAGTGAGAATAAGGCGAATCAACCCGGTGTCAAGCAGCACAATTGCGCCATTAGCCGGTTTGGGCAGAGAGCCTGACCGAGAGCCGGTCAGAGAGCTTGACCAAGAGCCGGTCAGAGAGCTTGACCAAGAGCCTGTCCAATAGTCTACCCAATGCACCGGGGGACGGTAACTCAGGGTACGGGGGACGGTAGAAACGAGGGATGAGGGATGAAGGCGGAGGGGTGAAACGAGTCAGAGGACTCAAGTCAAAAGCCAAAAGTCAAAGCGCAAAGGCCAAGGCGGGCGCTGATTCAGCGTAGGGGGGGACGGTCGTTTTCAGACCAGGGGCGACGAGGGACACTTCCCATATTTCGAGCCTGCGTCAAGGCCGGGAGGATAGGAGGGCCGCCTGCCGCGTTGGAGATAGGCTCGGTCATGTAAAGGTGTTCGTTTGCACGGCGTCAATGTCAGCCCGCTGCCGGTTCTGGTTCGGCCCACTGGAGCCGTCGCTTCAGAGCATTGTGATGGCTGTGTAGTATCTTGTTCTCGTGCTGAAGTCGCCCGACAACGATGCCGGGGGCCACGCCAGTCTTCCGGGCAAAGGCGCGGACTGCGTGCTCGGTGAAATTGCCGACACCTACAAAGGCCGCATACTGGGCCGGTGGAATCAGTAGGTCGCAGGCGAATCTGTCGGCTTCGGACTCTCGCGCATCGGTTGTCTTCATCTCGCCGGTCGCCTCAATGAACTTGTCCTTCTTACCGTGCTTGATGATATGTCCGGCTTCGTGGAAGAAGGCGAACCACAGGTGGTCGTCGGTCTTGCCCCGCAGGCTGAGCTGGATAAGCGCCTTGTCCGACGTCAGCCATTGGGTGGCCCCGTACGTGTGCGTGCCGCCGAGCTCCGGTACAAAGGCCAGAGCCACCCCCGCCTTCGCGCACAGCGATTCCATTTGCGGGATGAACGCGGCGACGTCCTTTTCCGTAGTTGCGCGGATCGCTTTGAGAGCAGCCCGGAACTCGGTTTCGTCATACGGCCTGGTTTCCACCGGCATCGCCGCCCTTTCACCTGCCCTGAGCCACGCGGCCACGGCGTAGCGGCTACACTTGAAGGCTCTGGACTTGCGGAAGTCTGCCCGGACCAGGGACCACCGCGCTTCCCATTCCGGGACGCCCGCGACTCCAAAATAGCTGAGCAGACAGGTCAGCCGCTCGGTCTTGTCGAGCGTATCTTTCACCCATCCAAGCTTGACCATGTCCCGGTAGGGGAAGTTCTTGACCCAGCCCGTGTGTTTGGATAGGCGGTTGCGTTCTGCGGTCCGGGCTAGCGCTTCCTCATACTCGCGCTGGCGGTTGTTCCAGAAGCCTGCCGAGACTCCGAGCACCCGTTCAAGCTGAAGCGCAGTCTCAGGCGTGATAGGTTGCTTACCCCTGATTATCTCGTTGATGTGCTTCTTGGACCTGCCGGTGCGTTCGGCCAGTTCGGCCTGGGACATGCCACGCGACTCGACTACCTCCAGCAGCGTGCTGCCGGGCACAGACGCGTAGTCCGGTACGAACTGATTGTCCTGCCTCTTAGTCATGATAGTCTACAATCTCCAGTATTCTAATCCCCGTGACCGCCAACCAGTCCAGGCCTCCGTCAGGCTTCCGCGGCACCGGCTCGTGGGCCGGCTCGAAGACAAGACGGTAGCCGCCGTGGAGTCGCAGAGACAACTGGCCTCTGCGGTCAGCCTTGAGTTCCTCGCAGCCGCCGGGCAGCATGGCCATGTCCTTGAGGCATGGGGCCGCCCTGAGGTCCGACATACGTCGGGCGAAGACCTTTGCATTGGCGTTGCCATATTCTCTCTTGAGCACCCGTTCTGTATTCAGGAGCCTCTTCAGCCTGTCGTTCGCGAACAGTATATCCATTTTGGCTATACTGTCAATATTATTTACGCATTACGTTAATGAAACTGCGGGCCAAGCATGGCCAAGCGAGGCGTCCGTTCCCTGCCGGTCGTGCTGAAGTTCCTCTGGCGTGGAACACAGGCGTAGAATATAGCAGGATGAGCGCGTGTCAAGCAGTGGGAGCGACTGGGGGAGGGCGTAAGGAGCGTCCGAGTTCCTGGTTTGTAGCTGGGCGGCAGGAGCATCGCTGCGAGATACGAAAGCCGTCATTTCAGTGGGGATTCCAGTTGGGTTTCCAGATGGGTTTCCACAAGGGATTCCAGTTGGAATTCCACTTGGGGCTTCAGTTGGAACTGCATTTGGCAGTGAACAAGGCAGCGCATTTGGGTTTTCACTTGGGACCGAAAAGGGCATTTCACTTGGGAGTTCACTTGGGACTTCACTTGGCATTCCATTTGGGGCTCAATTTGGGTTTCCATTTGGGAGTGCATTTGGAGTTCCATTTGGGATTCGATTTGGGATTCCATTTGGGCCCAAAGGGCCATCCCCCAGGCCGTGGGGGTACCCCGACCTTCCCCGTTTTGGAGGCGGACAATTGCATGGAATCGGGTGTAGAATGCTGGCTCAGCGGGACGGGACGGCTAACAGTGATATAAGTGACTAACTTAGAGCGTCTTAAGCCTGCAAGGCTCATCCGAACAACGCTTCCGCAAACCACCTTGGGAACCGTTCCGGGAACGGTTCCCGGGGTGAATCGGATGGGGATTTGTAGATGGACTTCATCTAGGAGTCTGTCGGAGAACCTCCGTGGCCCGCAACGAAATGGCGATTTCACTGTCTAATAGCTATGGGTATCCAACGTTTCCGTGACTACAATCCTAATCAGGATTTCCTCCTGCCGCCGTCACTGCGGGAATGGCTACCGCAGGATCACCTGGCCAATTTCATCAGCGATGTGGTCGATACGCTTGATCTGTCCGAGATCATCGCTGCCTATGACAACTCGCAGGGCGGCCAGGCTTCGTTTCATCCGGTGATGATGGTCAAGCTGATGCTCTACGCTTACTGCGTCGGTGTCCCCGCTTCCCGGAGGATTGAGAAGAGCACCTACGACGTGATTCCATTTCGGGTGCTCAGTGCCAACCAATACCCGGATCACGACACGATAGCGGAGTTCCGTAAGCGTCATCTGGTAGCCTTGAGCCACATCTTCCTGCAGGTTTTGAGATTATGCCAGAAGGCAGGTTTGGTGAAGTTGGGCCATGTGGCGCTTGATGGCACGAAGGTTAAGGCCAATGCCTCCAAACACAAGGCGATGAGCTACGAGTACATGGAGAAGCGCAGCGACGAACTCGCGGCCGAGATCGCGCCTGCTGGCCGAAGCTCAAGCTACTGATGAGGTGGAAGACGCTCGCTATGGCAAGGGTAAGCGGGGAGATGAGCTGCCGGCCGAGCTGCGTTTCCGAGAGCAACGGCTCAAGAAGATACAGGGAGCGAAGCTGGCTTTGGAAGCAGAGGCTCGGCAGCAAGCCCAGGTGGCCTCGGACCCGGTGACGAGTAAGCCGGGGGCGGTCACCGACGTTTCGCCGAAGCCCAAGGCGCAACGCAACTTCACGGATCCTGATTCCCGGATCATGAAAGACGGTGCGACCAAGGCCTTCGAGCAGGCCTTCAACGGCCAGGTGGCGGTGGACTCAGAGTATCAGGTCATCGTTGCCGCCGGGGTGACTCAGGAGTGCAATGACAAGCGCCAGGTGGAGCCGATGGTTGAGCGCATGAAGGCCAACTTGAGCGGTTTGTGTCCGAAACAGATGTCGTTGGATAACGGCTATTACAGC
>JAPLUO010000243.1 GCA_026397595.1 Caldifarciminota bacterium | reverse complement strand
GCTTGATTGCAGAACGTTTCTGCATTAGGCTGTTGACGGTCATGGCTGTCTCCTTTCGTTGGTAGACGTTTTCGGACGTTTATACACTACCATTTGAAGGCGAGACAGCCTTCTTGTCAATTGTCGGCACTTTCAGCACAGGCTTAATCCTATAGCACTCACAAAGACACAAAGAGGGTCCGGACTGATGTGTCCGGTGTATGCTTAGTGCTCTTTGTGTCCTTGTGGTTCAATGTCGGATTCAGGGTGCTCAGAGCCGCACCGAACCGAACGGCGCGGGAGTAAGTGTCAGAACCAGCATGAGGACCGCGACCGCGACCAGCCGCCAGTCCAACGGGTTAAGCGGGGTCAGGTCGTCGAGCGGCGGCGGATGCCTCAGGCCCAGCACGGTTGCCAGAATCGCCCAGAACGGCCAGCCCAGCCAGAAGAAACCCATCAGCACCAGCGCGCCGATGACGATCCAGCTCAGTTTCGTCCAGCGCCGGCCGAACACCGCATAGGCGACGTGCCCGCCGTCGAGCTGGCCGATTGGGAGCAGGTTGAGTGCGGTTACGAAGAGGCCAAGCCAACCGGCAAACGCAACCGGGTGCAGCAACAGGTCTTTGCCCGGCCCGAGGTTCCGGTGGAGCAGTTCCGACATCAACCAGAAGATGAGCGGGGACCCGAGTTGGATGCCCCCCGACGCGCTGACTTCCACCGGCTTGGACAGCAGCAGACCGATGAAGCAGACCGGCAGCGCGACGAGGAATCCCACGAGCGGCCCGGAAATTCCGACCCGCACCAGCGCGCTCTTGGTCGGGACCGGCGAATTGATGCGGATGAACGCGCCCATTGTCCCGGTCATCGGGTGAGGGACCGGCAGGAAATACGGCAGCGTCGCGTCAACGCCCAACCGGCGCGCGGTAAGGTAGTGCGCCAGTTCGTGGCTTCCCAAGACAAGGATGATGCTCACCGAGAACGGCCAGCCCATCAGCAGTTCAAGCGGGTGGCGGAACGGATTGCCGCCGGTATTGAGGGAACCGACAAGCAGGGTCGTGCCGATGGTCAGTACGAAGAGGAGCGCGTTAATCCACAGCCGCCGCTTCCGTCTCGGCAGCGCGTAGCCGTAGGTTATTGCGTGGCCGTCCGGCGTGCGCTCAAAGTAGGCGATCACTCCAGCCGCTCTAAACACCTCTTTGAGCCCGGCGAGGTTCTCGAGCACCGGATCGTGTATGCGTCCGGTTATTCTGTTACCCGTTATGCCCTCGATCTGCATGTACCCACTCAACTGGTCGATGGTGAAGTCTCGGACGTCGGCCGCTGCGTCTGTCTCACTCAGCATGGTTGTTAGACGGTGGAATCAGGCGTTCGGACTCGGGATGAGAGAGGTCCGCGTCATTCCGACCGTAGCGAAGCGGAGTGGAGGAATCTCTCAGGCGAGACCCCTCGACTCGGCGGCCTCGCTCGGGGTGACAGCACTAGCCACTCGGCAATCGTGAATTATCACTCGGCGATTCCTCTAGCAGATTCTCGGCAACTGCTCACCTTCGAGCATTATCAGCGGCCGGAGCGAACCCAGCCGGGTCTTGAGCCAGACACCTTTGGGCTTTTTCACGACCTCACCGATGCTCGCAGCCTGCCTGCCGAACTGATGCTTGTGCATCTTCGCAAGCAGTCGCGGCTCCGTCTTCCGGTCGGCAACCACGACGACCTTGCCCTCGTTCGCCATGTACAGCGGGTCCAGCCCGAGCAAATCAGCGACCCCACGCACGTGTCTTGAGATGACCAGCGCCGCCTCATCCACAATGAACCCCAGCCCGGTCGCTTCCGCGAACTCGTTGATGGTCGTGGCCAGCCCGCCCCGGGTCGGGTCGCGCATCAGCCTGACGCCCGGCTGGGCGAGCAACGGCAGGATGAGGCCATTGAGCGCGGCGCAGTCACTCTCCGCCTTGCCCTTGAACCGGTAGGCCCCGCGCGCGACCGCGATTGCGGCTTCGTGCTCGCCAACCGGCCCGTTGATGAGAATCGCGTCACCCGGCTTCACCCGCTCCGGGCCCAGCTTCGCGCGAGGAAGCAGCGAGCCGATGCCGGTGGTGTTGACGTACAGCTCATCGTTCTCTCCCCGCTCAATCACCTTGGTGTCGCCGGTCACAACCTGTACGCCCGCCTTCCGGCACGCCGCTCCAATCGAGCGGCAGATGGCCTCGAGCTTCAAGACTTCGAGTCCTTCACGAATGACGAACGCCAGCGAGATGAAGCGCGGCTCCGCGCCCATCACCGCCAGGTCATTGATCGTGCCGCAGACCGCGAGCTTGCCGATGTCCCCGCCCGGAAAGAACAAAGGCTGAACGACGTACGAGTCGGTCGTCATCACGAGCGTCCCGGGAAACCGCCCCAGCACTGCGCCATCGGCGAGCTTCCGCAGCGCCGGACCCGCGAAGTGCTTGAGGAATACCTTGCTGATGAGCCGGTGCATCTTCCTGCCGCCCGCGCCGTGGCCCATCACGATGCGCTCATCCACGATGTCGCCCCAAGTCCCGGGCGGATGGACTTCCAGCCCCTCCAACTTTGTCCTTTCCACTTTGTCCTTTGTCCTTGCGTTCCTAGGCTCTATCATACTTGTAGTACGCGGCACACGCGCCCTCGGTTGAAACCATGCACGGACCGACCGGCGACTCGGGCGTGCACGACTTGGCGAAGAGCTTGCACTCCGGCGGCACAATCACGCCCAGCATCACGTCGCCGCACCGGCACCTTGACTGACGATGTACGGTGTACGGTGTACGATGTACGAGCCTGAACCGCTTCCGGGCGTCGAACTCGTTGAACTCGCGGCGGAAAGTGAGACCTGAGCCGGGAATCACGCCGATGCCTCGCCAGGCCGCGTCACATGGCGCGAACACCGTGTCCATCACCTGCTGCGCCTTCACGTTGCCTTCGGGCCGGACGCTCCGCTTGTACTGAATCTCGACTTCAGGCCCGGTCTGCATCTGCTTCAGCAGCATGTGAATCCCCTGCAGGACATCGAGCGCCTCGAACCCGACGACGCAGCTCGGCAGCCGGTACTTGTCGCGCAGGAACGCGTATGGCCGCGTGCCGATGATGGTGGAAACGTGGCCGGGCAGGATGAACCCATCCAGGTTCACTCGCTTCGAGGAGGCAATCGCCTCCAGTGCCGCCGGTATGGTCTTGAACATAGGGAGCACCGTGAGGTTCCTGACCCCGGACTCCTGCGCTGCGAGCACCGTTGCCGCCACGGTCGGCGCCGTGGTCTCGAATCCCACGCCGAGGAATACAAACTGCCGCTCCGGCCCGGCCTCAGCCAGCCGCAGGGCGTCCAGTGCCGAGTAGACGACCCGCACGTCCGCGCCGCGCGCCTTCTCCTGTTCCAGCGACGTGCGCGAGCCCGGCACCCGCAGCATGTCTCCGAAAGTGACGACCGTCAGGTCGGGCAGGGAGGCGACACTGATCGCCCCGTCAATCTCCTCTTGAGCCGTGACGCAGACCGGGCAGCCCGGCCCGGAAAGCAGGCGCAGCCGCTGGTCAACCGCCCGCCTGATTCCGAACCCGGAAATTGCCATCGTGTGAGTGCCGCAGACTTCCATCAGGTTGATCGTTTCTCGTGTCCGGCATAGCTCGTCCACAAGACCATTGACCTTCCCGAGCAGTGCCCGCGCGAGCGGAGCTTCGTCGATGGTCTCGGGTGTCTTCGGCGGCCTGTGCTTCACAGGCTGATTCTACCCTGCCGCTGCCCCCAGTCAACGCAGCAGCCGGGCGAACCCGGCTGCATGCAGAGAGACGAAGGGCTAGTGCGCAGCGGCGACGGCCTCCGCCGGTTCGGCGAGCCCGAGCGGCCCGAGTTGCGTGATGCGCTCGGTGAACGCGGTAACGGCATCCGCGAACCGCTGGCCCTCGGACGCCGACACCCAGTTGAGTTCCAGCCGCTCCGGCTCGATGCCGAGCCCGGACAATAATCCCTTGAGCAGGAAGACTCGCTTCTCGGCCTTGTAGTTGCCGGAAACGTAATGGCAGTCGCCCGGATGGCACCCGCCGATGAACACGCCATCCGCGCCGTCCTTGAAGGCCTTGAGGATGAACTGCGGGTCAATCCGTCCCGAGCACATCACGCGGATGAGCCGCAGGTTGGCCGGGTACTTCATGCGCGACGTGCCGGCCAGGTCCGCGCCCGCGTAGCAGCACCAGTTGCAGGCAAACCCGACGATGGTTGGATTGAAACCTTCCATCTAAACCCCCGTCCTCTCACCGCTAACTGCTAACTGCTCACTGCTAACTGCCTTGCGCAGCAAGGCGTCGAGCTGCGCGTCAATCTGGATGCTGGTGTAGTGCCTCAACTGGATTGCCGCGGACGGGCAGGCCGATGGGCAAACCCCGCAGCCCTTGCACAGAATCTGGTTCACGGTCATGACGTGCTTCTGCTCGTCGTAGACCAGGGCCTGGTACGGGCAGAGCGCCTCGCAGATGTGACAAGATGAGCAGGCGTCTTCGTTGATTTCGGCCACTATCGGGTCGACCTTGACCTTGCCCTTGTTCAGGAGCGCGATGGCCGACGACGCCGCGCCCTTAGCTTGCGCAACCGTGTCCGGGATGTCCTTGGGCCCCTGCGCGCACCCGGCCAGGTACACGCCGTCGATATTGGTGTCCACCGGCCGGAGCTTGGGATGGGCCTCCATGAAGAACCGGTCGGACGAGAGCGAGAGCTTGAGGGTCTGGGCAAGTTCCCGGTAGCCTTCGGTCGGAACCAACCCGACCCCGAGCACGACCATGTCGGTCTCGTGCTCGATGACCTTGCCGAGCAGGGTGTCGTCCACCCGCACGACCAGCTTGCCCTTGCGCTTGAATATCTCGGACGGCTTGCCGCGCTTGAACATCACGCCCTCGTCGCGGACGCGGTCGTAGAACTCCTCGAATCCCTTGCCGTACGCGCGGATGTCCATGTAGTAGCTCGTGACCTTGCAGTCGGGCATCTTGTCCTTGACCAAGTGGGCCTGCTTGATAATGAACATGCAACAGACCCGCGAGCAATACTCGTTGCCAACCGCCTTGTCGCGCGAGCCGACGCAGTGGATGAACACTACATCCTTCGGCTCCTCGCCGTCGGTGATGCGGACGATGCGCCCGCCGGTCGGCCCGCCCGCCGAGCAGAGGCGCTCGAACTCGAGCGAAGTCAGCACGTCCGGGTACTTGCCGTAGCCGAACTCGGGCAGCGTCGTGGCGTCGAACACGTCGGCCCCGGTCGCAATCACTATCGCGCCGACGTCGATATCGCGGTCGACGTCCTTCTGGTCAAAGTCGATGCACTTCTTCTCGCACGCCTGCAGGCACTTGCCGCAGGCCAGCGGCAGGGTGCCGAGGCATTGCGAGGCGTCCCGGCAGAACGCGGACGGCACCGCCTGCGGAAACGGCTGGTAGATTGCGGTGCGCGTCGCCAGCCCGAGGTCGAACTCGTTCGGAAAACGCTGCGGGCAAACCTTGGCGCAGTCGCCGCACGCCGTGCACTGCTTCACGTCCACGAACCGCGCCTTCTGGTGCACGGTCGCGGTGAAGTTGCCGACAAAGCCGGTGACCTTCTTCAGGGCCGAAAGGGTCAGCAGCTCCACGTTGGGGTGCCGCGACACGTCAACCATCTTTGGGGTCAGGATGCAGGCCGAGCAGTCGAGAGTCGGGAAAGTCTTGTCGAGCTGGGCCATATGGCCGCCGATGGACGGCTCCTTCTCGATAAGGTAGACCTTGTGCCCGGCCTCAGCGATGTCGAGCGCGGCCTGTATGCCCGCAATCCCGGCGCCGACAACCATCACCGCCTTGGTCACGTCCGCGTACCGGTCTTCGAGCGGTTCGAGCAGGGCCGCCCGCGCCACCGCGCTGTGTACCAGGTCCTTCGCCTTCTCGGTCGCCTCGGCCTTATCTACGTGCACCCACGAACACTGCTCGCGGATGTTGCACATCTCGAACAGGTACGGGTTCATGCCCGAGCCGAAAACCGCGCCGCGGAAGGTCGGCTCGTGCATCCGGGGTGAACAGGCCGCGACGACCACACGAGTCAGGCCCAGTTCCTTGATGTCCTTCTTAATCAGGTCCTGGCCCGGGTCCGAGCACATGTACATATAGTCGCGGGCGACAGTAACGTTGGGCAGGCCTGTCGCGTACTCAACCACCGCCTTCACGTCAACGGTCTGGGCGATGTTCACGCCGCAGTGGCAGACATACACGCCGATCTTCGGCGGCTTACCCGGAGATTTCACAGGGGCCATGATTCTACTCCGAGACCAATCTGCGTAATCTGTACTACAATCTGTGGATGTCCGCTTCTCTCCGTGTCCGCGGTTCTGACTTCACTACTCTGCATTCTGACTTCTGCCTTCGTCCGGCTCCTCACGACGCAAGCTCCTTGATCTTGGTCCGCAGCACCGGCACGACCTTGTGCAGGTCATCCACGATGCCGTAATGGGCGACCGCGAATATCGGCGCCTTCGGATCCTTGTTCACGGCGATAATCGTATCCGCGCCCTTCATGCCGGCGATGTGCTGGAACGCGCCCGAGATGCCGAGCGCGATGTACAGCTTCGGCTTGATGGTCTTGCCCGACGAGCCGACCTGCACTTCCTTGGGCAGCCAGCCCGCGTCAACCACTGGCCGCGAAGCGGCCAGCACCGCGCCGATGTCCTGCGCGAACTCCTTCACCAGCGCCATGTTCTTCTCTTCCTTGATGCCCCGGCCGATGCCGACAACGATGGTCGCCTTGGTGATGTCGATGCCGGTGGTCGGCACTTCTTCAAGACTCAGGAACTTCGTCTTGCCGCCGGATACGACGTCGCCCGCGTCCCAGCGCACGACCTCGCCGGACAGAGAAGCCGGCTCCGGCTTGAAGCTCGACTGCCTGACCATGATAACTGCCGGTTCGGCCCCGACCGCCCAGTCCGCAACCAGCTTGCCCGAGTACATGCCCCGGCTGACCGCGAACCCGCTATCGGCCTTCGTGAACGCGACCGCGTCCGAAACCAGGCCCGCGTTCAGCGCAACCGCAAGGCTCGGCCCGAGGTCGGTACCGAACGCCGAGTTCGCAATCAGCAGCGCGGCCGGCTTCCGCTCGGCCACGAGCTTCACGAGCGCCTTCTGGTACGGCTCGTAGTTGAAATCCTTGAATGCCGGGCCTGCGGCGTACGTGACCCGGTCAGCCTGAGAGGCGAGCCCGGCGATCATCGCTTCGCACCCGTCCCCGAACAACACCGCCTCGACCTCGGAACACCCAACGACCTTCCGGGCCGCGGTCAGCATCTCGAACGTAACGTCGCGGACAGCTCCTTGCCTGTGCTCAACCAACACCATGATGCCGCTCACGACGCACCACCCGCCGACCGCCTACCGCTCACCGCTAACCGCCATCCGGACTTCTGACTTCTAGCCTCTAGCCTCTCGCTTCTAGCTTCGACTGGTCCGGCATTTTGCACTTTGCATTCTGCAATCTGCATTCTGAATTGCCTCTGGTTCACACTGCCCCCTTTGCCTTAAGCAGTGTGGCCAGCTTGGTCGCTTTCTCCTCAACACTACCCTCGAACATCTGCGCCGCGGACACTACCTGCGGCACGTACACGCGTACGAGTTGGGTGCGTGACTCCGGCTTGCCCGGCGCTGCCTGCTCAATCACCTTGGCCCCGGCGCGCTTGATGCCCATGATTGAAGCGTAGCGCGGCGTGTTCCCGCCGGTCTGGATTGTGACAACGCATGGCAAGGTCAGTTCCTTCACCTCAAGGAACCCGCCCTCAAGCTCGCGCTTCACCACCACCTTGCCGGCCTGGATATCGAGCTTCGTCACATAGGCCGCATGGGGCAGGCCCAGCAACTCGGCCAGGGCCGGCCCGACCTGCGAACTGCCGTCGTCCGAAGCAATCGCGCCGCAGACGACCAGGTCGAAGCTCTTGTCCTTGAACCATGCCGCGAGCACCTGCGCCAGCGCGATCGAATCGCAGCCGGCAAGGCCCGCATCGTCAATCCGCGCTGCCGCAGTCGCGCCCTTGGCCATGCCCATACGCAGCACTTCCTCGGCCGGCTGTGACCCGACCGATACGAGCGTCACATTGGTGTTGTGCTTCTCTTTGGCAAGCAGCGCCTCTTCAAGCGCGTAGTTATCCGCCTCATTGATGGTGAACGCCAGCTTGTCCCGGACAATGTCCTTGCCGGTGGCGTCCACCTTCACATCGGCCTCAGCGGTATCCGGAACCCGCTTCAGGCAAACTGCAATCTCCACGCTAGCCTCCAATCTCCTGACAAACCGCGACCCGAAGCCCCGGCTGAACTCCGCAGCCCAAAGCCTCGTGCCGCGAGTAGATAGTCTTCATTAGTTGAACGCGGACTGACAAGATACCCTAAAACCTCGGCTGGTCAAGCAAAGGCCGGACGCCCAAGAACCGACATTGCCCTCGTTTGTCACCCCGCGCGAACGATGTGAGTCGAGGAGTCTCTCAGGCGAGATTCCTCGACTCCGGCGAGGACGCCTTCGCTCGGAATGACAACACCCATCAGGTGAGGCCGCCACACAACCTGGCGAGGCGCGTTCACAGGTTCCTGCGGTACCAATGTCGGATTCAGGGCGGACGCCCAAGAACCGAGGCAGGAGTCTCACCACCAAGACACCAAGGCACAAAGCTCCGGACAATCGGCAATCGGAAATGAGGTAGCCGCCAAGCGCGCCAAGGGCCGGACAGGACATCCACAGATTACGCCGACGACACGTAGTGTCGCCCCGACGCCGAGGAGGGGTCTCGCCCGCCATTCCATCATTCGTGCGTGATTGGTCATTGGCGCTTGGTGCTTGGTCATGGACTGCCAACTGCAGACTGGTACCTGGAAACCGACGCAAAGCGCCGCCCCTTCGACAAGCTCAGGACAGACTCGGAGCAAGTCGGACGAGTCGAAGGGTCTCTCAGAATATCCGCAGATTGCACCGATTACGCGGATTCCCGTTCGCTCTCCGCCATCCGCCATCCGCCCTCCGCCGTCCGCCGTCCACCTATCTGCAATCTCCAATCTGGAATCTCAAATGGAGAAGCTGGTCACTCGCGCGCGGCGCGTCGGCGGCGCAGTTCGCGCCGGAACTCGGCGAACCCCGTTCCCTGGCCTTCGGCCCGCGACCACTGTCCCACCTCGCGCATCTTCACCCGCTGCGCCAGACAGACCAGAATTGCCTGCTCGCACCCCTGTCTGTCCCTGTAGAAGTAGAAGTGCGCAAGCCGGTCCTTCACGCAGTCGGTCGGCGACAGCAACACAAGCCTGTACCGTCCGGCCGCAAGCACGGCCGGCTCGCCGATAGGCTCATCGCCAAGTGAAGGCGGTGCCGGACGGATGTCCACCAGCATCTCCTCGTCCGGATGGATGAACGCGCCCGACACTGACGGGTCAGGACGGTATCCGATCTCGGCGAGCGCCGCAGCTACATCGCTGTCCGGGTAGCTGCTGCTCAGCACGAAGTCAAAGTCGCGGGTCGCGTACCGCCCTTTGGCGTAGATTGTTACGCAGGAACCGCCGCAGAGCACGGTTCTGATGCCGTGCTCGCCGAGCTTCGAGCTGATCCGGGCGGCAAGCAGCCGGAGGCTAGCGGCCTTCGACATACCGGACCGGCTTGCCTGCCCGACGCGGCCTCAGACGCGGAGTATACAACCGCTCGCGCTCGTCCGCCGGATAGAACTCCAACGCACGCCACAGCAGCCGCTCCAGTTCCTTGCGGAACGGATACCGCGGGTTCAACTGGTAAAGCCGCACCTTGCCGCGCAACCGGCTGACCACAACGCCGCCGTCCTCAAGGCGCGACAACTGGTTCTGAACAACGACGAGCGCCCGGCCGAGGGCCGCGGCGACCTCGCTGGGGTATGCCTCCCCGTGCGTGAGAACATAGAGCAGCACGACCTCCTTGGCCGGCGAACCGAGCAACGGAACTAACACCACTGGTCACCACCTATCAGTTAGGTCATATCACCTATCGAATAGGTTATGATACATCAGCCCCGTCCGCCGTCAAGACTACTGCTCCGCCCGTCCCCGCTCTTCATCCCTCCGCCTTCATCCTTCATCCTTTGCCCCCAGGCCCCGACCCCTGACCTTCAGTCCAGCGAAGTCGGCGTCGGCACGGGAGCAGCCGGCGGTCCGGAACGGGCAAGGTCGAACCCGGAGCGGGCGAAGATGACCAACGCCAGCACCAACCCGACCCCGGTTACCGCCGCCCCGGTCAGGAACGGCAGGTTGACCCCCCACTTGTAGACCATCCCGGCCCACACCGGCCCGATGATGCGGCCCAGCGACTCGAACGAGCCGACCAGTCCCATCGCCGCGCCGTGGCCCGACTCGGTCTTCTTCGATACCGCCGAATTGATGCTCGGCCTCAAGAAAGAGCCGCCGGCCATGTTCAGGACCACGAACGTGGTCAGCGTGGCAAACCCGTTCGCCAGCGTTATCAGGTAGAAACCGACGGCGGTTACCAGCAGGCCGAAGACCACAAGCCGGTTCTCGCCGACCCAGTTGATGGCCCGCCCGACCAGCACGCCCTGCAGGACGATTGCGGCAATCCTCATGAAGGTGAAAATCACCCCTATCTCCTTCGGGCCGTACCCGAACCGGTCCATCGCGAAGAACGAGAATATCCCTTCGAGGTTGGCCACAGCGAAGCTGACCAGGAACGTCAGCACGAGGTAGAAGGCGATGTCGCTGCGCAGCGCGGCGTGGAGCCCGCCGATGCGCTGGCCTACCGTCACCGGCCCGTTCTCCCGGTGCGCGCGTGTGACGCTCGCGCTCGTGGTGCGGTAGCGTCTCCTTGAGCAGGAACTGGGCAAACGGTATCAGGACCAGCACCAGCGCCATCGCCAGGAAGAACGGCATTCGGAAGCTGTGGAAATAGTGCGTCGCGAAGCCGCCCAGCGACGGGCCGAAAATCACGCCCACGCCCATCGCCGCGCCCATGATTCCCATTCCCGCCCCGCGGTCTTTCTTGTCGGTGACGTCGGCAACCAGCGCCAGCGCGGTCGGCAGCGTCGCCGACGAAAGCACGCCGCCCATCACGCGCGATGCGAACAGCATCGGGATGGATCCGGCCAGGGCGTTGAGCAGATGGGACAGGGCATAGCCGACCAGCCCGACCATCAGCACCGGCTTCCGGCCGACCCGGTCCGACAGGCTGCCCCAAATCGGCGCGAAGATGAACTGGAAGAACGAGAACGTCGCCATCAGCAGGCCCAAGTGCAAAGATGTTGCCCCCATGCTCCGCGCGTACAGCGGCAGCACCGGGATGATGATGCCGAAACCCAGCATCACCACGACCAGGATTGCGAACAGGACAGCGACCGACAGGTTCTTGAGATTCATGCGAACTGTATTTGACTCCCCTGAACTGGCCCGCGATTCCCCGCCGCGTCCGCCGGCAATCTGGACTCTACATGTAGTCCGGAAATGGAGGAACCGCCAAGGGCCGGACAGGACATCCACGGATTGCGCAGACGACACGAAGTGTCTGAGTGAGTCGGACGAATCGAAGGGTCTCTCAGGACTGTCCGCAGATTACGCCGATTACACAGATTCCCGTTCGCTCTCCGCCATCCGCCTTCCGCAATCGGCTCCGCCACTCTGTCCCTTCGTCCCTACTTCCCTTTCTCCCCTCACCTCGTGCGCTCGACCACTGGAGCACGGGAGCACTTGGCCACTTTCCGCTGCTGCTACCTGCCAACTCGGCTGCATCCAGCAGCCGCCGCGCGGCAGGAATTCCTCATTGTATCACGGAACCTTACAGTCGCGTTGACTTGGTCTCCGAGCAAGCTAGGAGTCTGTCGGAGAACCCCTTGACAGAGTCACGGTGCTACAACCTATTGCGGTGCTGCGCGAGGCCGGCGTCAACTGGTGGTGGTTGTGCGTCCAGAATAGCCGGTTCTCCGACACACTCCTAGAATGAGACATATGGACAAGACCAAGACGGTCGAACTGACAGGCAGGGCCGGCAACTGGGTAGCCCTGAAGGGCAACTCCTACGAGGTCGTCGCCGAAGGCAGAACTCTCAAGGAAGTGGCCGGCAAGGTACGGCGCCTGGGCATAAAGAACCCGACGTTCGCCCGCATTCCCAGAAAAGACTGCGCCCTCATCCTGTAACCGGAATCGTGCCGACCCAGAACCAGACAAGCCCGTCTGCTGCTTCCACGGCCACGGCGCGATGACGCAGCCCAACGCGAACCGACCAGTAGCGGCCGACCTTCTTGAGATGCAGCGACGGGTGATTGGGATCGGCCTTCAACAACTCGAATGCCCGGTCGGCCAGATTCCGGACTGATTCAGGCAGAGAGTTGTAGCGACGCCAGTAGTCCGGCGCGGCGTGATGGGTCAAAGCCTCGTGGACTCGCCGGCTGCGTGTGCGCGCAGAGCGCGCTCGGCATGCTCGTCGAGTTTGCCGGCCCGAACGTCGTCCTCAAACTGACGGTCACAGGCCTGTGCATCGAACTCCGCGAACCACAACCGGAGAACCGAGAGTTCGTCTCCGGTGAGTTCCTGGATGTCGCGCTCGATTGACTCGACTTTGCTCATGGCTTCTAATCAAGAATAGTGAGAAGACCGGCGGGTGTCAAGACTTCCGCCCCGCCCACACCGGCAGCCGGAGCCGGCCAACGTGGGGCAGGCCGCTCTTAGGTCGCAATCCGCGACCTCAAACGGGCGACCGGGCCACGGCCGACTCCTCACGCCTGACTGCTAACTGCGGCCGTCGGCGGCAGTCGCAGCGTCCAGCAGCGCCTTGAACGCTCGGACCCTGGCGTCGGCAAGATTCGCGCGATAGAACCGCTTCTGGCCGCGGTCCTCTGCCCCAACCAGTCCGGCTTCGGCAAGGACGTGCAGCGCCTGGTTCACCCCGCCGCGCGACAGCCCGGCGTCGTCCGAGAGTTCGACGCTGTAGAAGCTCCGCTCCGGATTCTCGCAGAGAAACGCCAGCACCGCCTGCTCCAGCGATGCGACAAACAACCGGCTCGAATCCGGCCTTCGCTTGCGGGAACCGGGGTACTTCATGATGGACTCGCGTTCATTTTAGTGAACCGCGCGGAATGGTCAACAGCTCTCGATGTCATTGCGTCCGGCTGCGAGGCGGAAGCGCTAGGGCCAGGTCACGCGGTTCATTATAGTGAACCGCGTGACATCGTCTCCTACTGTAGTGGCGGGAGGAGTAAGGAGTACGATGGATGCCGACGGCAGGAGAAGGTGAAGCCAGGAATTCGGGTCTGAACGATGCGAACTGGAAACCGGTAACTGGAAACTGGCGCGTCCTACCCGCCGCGCTGTCTTGCCTGTCTCGAACGCGTCTGCCGGCAGACGCGCGGTTCATTATAATGAACCGCGTGACTTATGACCAGGAGTGGAAGAACTGAGGTCATGGACAATGGACAACAGCATCGGACTGGGGACAGGACACTGGAAACTGGTCGCTGGCAACTGGAAACTCCTCGGCGCGAAAGCGCCGAGGCGGATCTTCGGCCAGCGCCCGGCTCTCGCCGGACAGGGCAATCTTGCCTATCTCGAACACGTAGGAACCGTGGCGGATTTCCGGCGTCAGTCGGGCGCCCAATCCGTTTGCAGGCTACGGCCTTCGGCTACTGGAAACTGGACACTGGTCACTGGAAATTCGCGCCACGGGCGCGGCTGATACGCCCGAAATTTGGAGGTGTCCCGACTTCTTCCCTGAATCAGGGATTCCCCGACAAGATCCAGGAGCCGGACCTCCCGGTCGCTATGTGGACGAGCAGCTTTCTGTTCTTTATCCCGAACCGCTCGGCCAGCGCTTTGGTGCATCCGAAGCGAACCCGCTCGAACGTCTGACCGCACCGATACGCTTTCGTCTTCGGCAGTTTCGCGTAGGCGCGTCGAATCGCCCGCACATTGGCCGGGGTCAGCCTGCGAAGCTCGTCCGACACATTAACCCGAGACCCGTCTCGGAAAGCTCGCCACGTTCTCTCGCGTCCCGTCGCCAGTACCAAGTGTCGCGGGTTGCAGCACGGACGACCGGCGAGCTTGTGGACGACGAGCATTCCCTTGGGGATTGACCCATGCTCGCGTTCGTATATCCGCCTGTGGACATATCGGCGGCCAGGGCCGAGAACCGCGTAGCCGTCGGCCTTGTAGCCCAACCAGGGCCAGCACTCGTCGTCACCACGCATGTCAACCAATGCGACGAGCTTGTCGATGCCCGAGCGCATTGCTGCGTAGAACGCACGTTCGACCTTGCCGTCGTAGCCGGATACACGGGTCTGCCTCGTGTTGACCGGCTTGTGGGGCAGATGAACCCTCAGTTGACGGATGCGTTCTCGCGACACGCCGACAATCCGGGCAAGGCCAGCTTCGGTGTAGCGGGATGCCTTCTCGCCCAGCGCGAGTATCCGGTCGAGCGCTAATGGTGCTTGTCTACTCATACCTCGGGAAAAGAGGGACATTCCCTATCTCGGGCCTCCGACGACGACGGGAAAGACTCAGTCTCCATTATTGCTGGATTCTAGGGCTCGCGGGCGGGGTTGTCAAACCCGTGGGTGCACCCCTTCGTCATTCGTCCTTTGGAACTAGGACTTGCGTCCTCGTTAGTGGGGCTTGGGGTGAACCGGAAGCCGGACAGAGCGATCTTAACTGCTGGCCTGCCTGCAGCACCCGCGGTTCATTATAATGAACCGCGCGGTGTGGGACTCGAATATTGGGGAGGCACTGAATGGAAGGAGACATACAACTGAGACAGGAATCGAGACGGGGATTGAGAAATGGAAGCCGATTGCGGAGGCCAAGGAAACCGGGCGCTTACACGCCCAGGTAGGCTTTCTGAATGCGCGCAGCGCGTTCGGTTCACCCCAACGGGGTGACAGGTGTACGTGCGTGCTTCGAGCCGGGAATCTCTTGTTGTGTCGCTTGAACCTGCCGGCGAGAACGCGCGGTTCATTATAATGAACCGCGTGATTCAGGCTTGGCATTGGCGCACAACAACCAATGGCCATCACTTCCAGCCGCTAGCTTCGCTTACTGCCGGCTGCCGTCGTGTCCAACAGGGCTTTGAATGCCCGAAGCCTGGCGTCGGCAAGGTTGGCGCGGTAGAACCGCTTCAGACCACGGTCCTCTGCCTCAACCAGTCCGGCCTCGGCAAGGGTGTGCAGCGCCTGGTTCACCCCGCCGCGCGACAGCCCGGCGTCATCCGAGAGCTCGACGCTGTAGAAGCTCCGCTCAGGCTTGTCGCACAGAAACGCCAGCACGGCCTGCTCCAGCGATGCGACAAACAGCTTGCTCGAATCCGATCGTCGCTTGCGTGAGCCTGGGTACTTCATATTGAACTCGCGTTCATCTTAATGAACCGCGAAGTGTAGTCAACAGCAATCGATGTCGGGACGCGCGCCTGCAGGACGCAAGAGCTGAGGACTGAAGCATACAGACCGGAATTCGGGACCCAGGACTGATGGACTGAAGACAGGAGACTGGAAACGGGAACCGGCAACCGCGGATACCGGCGACCGATGACGCGCGGTTCATTATAATGAACCGCGTGACTTAGTACTCCATTTCATAAATACGGTAACGTATCATATTGACAGTTGGCGGGTGTTGGCGTATCATTCGTTTGTTCTTGAACGAGAGGAGATATGCCAAGACACAGCCCATATGCAATTGCACTGTCCCAAACAGAAGAG
>JAPLUO010000462.1 GCA_026397595.1 Caldifarciminota bacterium | reverse complement strand
CTTCAGACATCCCGACAGCGTACATAACGGCAACATGACGGGGATAGCTTTGACAAATGGCTGCAACGCGCTGTTCATGATGGGAGCTGACACAAGTAATATCGGACGTGGCTTCCTCACTTGCCAGACCGGCGGAGCCGTGGCATATCAAGGCTGCTCGCGACCCAGCTCCTTCGAAATGGTGGGACCGAAGCTTCCGTACTATGACTTCTTGAGGGAGGTCTACGAGTGGAACGTGACTCGCCTTGGCTTGGCGCACGTCGCCGCGATCACGACAGCACGCGGTACAGGTAGGGACCGAGCGTACTGGAATATCCTGGGCGACCCGCTCATGGACATCTGGACCGATATTCCCAAAGGGTTTGCTGTAACGCATCCTCCGTACATCCCGCCTCAGGCGGTCTCGTTCACGGTGACCGTCCTCGACACCTTAGCGCAACTGCCGGTCGATGGCGCGCTGGTGTGCCTTTGCATGCATGACTCGGCCACCGGCGAGTACCCGCTGTACCATATCGGGAAGACCGCGCCTGACGGTACAGCGACGTTCTTCATCGCCCCCAGAGTCACAGGCGAAATACTCGTCACCGTCACGAAGCACAACTACCTTCCCCACACCAGCACGTGTCACATCGGCCTGCATTCCGACGACCCGAATGCCACGTATCCCAACTGGGGGCGGAAGTTCGTGCGCGAGCCGAACACCGACAACTTCCACGTTGCTTTCACCAGCGGGGATACTACCTTCTACTCACGGTCGACCGACGGCGGGGCGTCCTGGTCTGCGGCCGAGCCCATCGGGGCCGGCACGTCCCCGGCCATCGCGCTGAATGCGGCGATCGGAGGCGGGGAGCCGGTCCCGTGGGTCGCTTATCTGACATCGGGGGGCAGCATCATGCGAGCCATCCGAGACGTTCCGGGGTCTCCCGGGATATGGAACAAGGCTGTTGTTTTCCAGGGCGGGCCCGGTGCCAGCGCGGGTGCACCTTCTCTGGCTGTGCCCGCGATATCGTCGAGCCAGTTCCCCGAGGCATTTGTGACGTACCCGGTCTGCCTCGGCACCCAGCCGACGAACCACTTCGTGTACTTCAACACGTTCACGCCCTACTCCGTGTCGCCGCCGGAGACAGTAGATGCAGCAGGACCTACGACGTGCTACGGCGCATCGGTAGCCGTGAGTCCCCTCAGCATCGTCCACGTAGGCTGGATCAGGGGCCAAAGCGTCATCTACCGCCAGCGTCTGAACTCGGTTTGGTCAGCCCAGGTGCCGATCTCGTCGCCGTCGCTCTGGCCGGTCACCGAGCCAGCCTCTAATCCCTCGATGGAGGCCTACGGCGACTCCGTGTTTTGTGTCTGGCGCGGCCCGAATGACAATGGCGTCTTCCCGGGCGACATCTGGCGCCGCTCAAGGTCGCTGAACTGGCTTCCGCAGTTGTGGGCGGACGCCGCGAATCAGAGCAAGACGCCTGACCGGGAGTCGGACTTCCCGGTGATGACGACCAGCTTCGCAACCGTCTGGCAAGAGAAGGTTGCGTTGGACAATTACCCCGACATCTGGGGCAAATTCCTGGCTGAGCCGTACGCGCGGCCGTTCTTCGAATCTCCGCTGCCGTCAACTTATCCACATGCGGACGGCTACTGGGTTCCGGGCACCGCGACGTTCAAGTGCCATTTCGCGTGGACAGAGATGCTTGACCAGTTCCTTCCGTTGTATGAGGTCAAGTTCGGATCCCGCGACTACACGACGACGCTGCGCAAGGGCTTCGGACCCGAGCCGCATTACAGCTATGAACCCAGCCTGTACTATGCGGCCGAACTCGGTCAAGCCAAGCAGTCTCCGTACTGCGTATCCCGCGGCGGCTACACGAAGTTCGAAGGTTGGAATGTGGACACAAGCGCCACGACGCTCAGGTACCAACTGCCTTACATGGACCCGCGCCAGGTGTACAAGCTGTGCGCCGTCATCTACCACGCGGGCAAGAGGTCCTGGAGCGCGAACGTCCGATGCGACTCTGGGCAATGGACTTCGGTCAAGACGGAACCGGGCGTGCCCGATACCGTGTGGCTGAAAGTGCCAAAGCGGCTGTACAGGCAGGATGCGCGGATAGTCCTGGAACTGGCGAGGGCAACTGGCGACTACGTGTCGCTGGCTGAGCTCAAGCTCTACCAGGTCGAGGACCGGTCGCGCGACGAGGAAGGCACACAGAGTGCGGGAACAAGCAGCGCATTCGTAACCCGCCTGCGAAGTTGCACTCCGAACCCGTTTGCCAAGTCGACCTCGGTCAACTACGAACTCGGGCACGCCGGGCCTGTGGCGCTGACCGTACATGACGTCTCCGGCCGACTTGTACGACGACTGGAAAGCGGCCCGCGACCTGTGGGCAGGCATGTCGTACGCTGGAACGGCACTGATGCCCGTGGTCGCGTGGTACCCGCTGGCGTGTACTTCGTGCGTCTATCTGCCGACGGCCAAGTCTCGACTGGACGACTGACGCTGGTCAGGTAGAATAGATGAGGCGGGGAGGTGTCAAACGCCTCCCCGCCACTCTGTATGAACCGACGTCTCACGCTCCTCCTCGCGGCACTGGCATCCGTGCTGATCGCGACGAACATGAGAAGGGTCGCGCAAGTCCCGTCTGGGCCACAGGCCGGGGCCTACGGAAAGGTCGTGTGCTGTGACAGCGACCATGACTCGTTGCCGGAGATGATATTCTACACTGGGACGATCCATTCCAGCGACCCGTCACGTCATGAGGTGTGGGAACATCAGGGCTGGAATCGCTTCGGTTTGGTCTATGCCGACACCGGCGCGTATCCAGAACCTGTAGGCATCACAACCGGCAACGCCATTCCTTTCGCGGCTGGTGACATTGACGGAGACGGCCTTACCGACATTGTGTGCATCAACATCGAGATACCGCCCGTACCAGACACGTTCTACTGCATCGTGATGACACTGGAGAGTCCCGACAGCTTCAGCTATCCTTGCTCACTCTCGTGGTACTACCGATATAGCGACAATGGAGCTATTCCTATTCCGACCTACTATCCACCCGACCTCGACGAGGATGGACATAAAGAGATATTCTGTGCAACTCCGTCCATGGGTGCGTGCATCTGGGAGAACACCGGTAACAATCAGAATGAACTCGTGTGGCGCGACACTACACATGCAGGCTACAGATTGACGTATGGGGACTTTGACATGGATGGTAGGATGAACTTCGCCTCCGCCTCGCTGGGGAGCTACGGAACGATGTCTGTCTGGGAGTGTACCGGTGACGATCAATACGAGGTGGTGTACCAGGACACTGTCCGGCAGCCGAATGGAGCAGATCTGTTCACGACCAACGACATTGACGGCGACGGCAAGCCTGAGTTCTACGTTGCCTATGAGAACGTCCCGCGAGGCAAGATGTACCTTTACATGTGGGAGGCTGACCAAGTAGGCACTGATGAGTACCACCGCACGCTGGTGGACTCGGTCGGTTTCTCTGGGACCGACTGGGGCCGAATCAGCGAGTGCGGCGACATTGACGGCGACGGGATTGACGAGTGCATCTGGACCACGCCGGACCGCATCAACGTCTACAAGGCCTTTGGCGACAACGACCTGCGCGAAGTGTGGCACTGGAACAACGACCACGGCGGATTCCGGTCACTGGTCAGCACGGTCTATGACGTGAACTCCGATGGATACAACGAACTGATTACGGCCGGCAACGCGAAGATATCGATATTCGAGGTTGACGCGGTCGACCTCTTGTCTCCAAACGGCGGGGCGTGCAGCGTCGGCGATACGGTTTCCATCCGTTGGGTCACCAACATGCCACCGCGGTGTGACTCGGTCTCTCTGTTCCTGAGGCGCGACTCGCTGTGGCGGCTGGATACGATAGCCACCGGGCTGCCGGGCACGGACACCATCTATCGCTGGGTCGTGCCCGCCAACGTGCCGGATACCGGCCGCATTGTCGTAATAGCCTACGGTCCGGGCTGGCAGTACGACATGTCGGATAGCGCTATCCACTTCGCAGGTGGCGGAGTCGCCGAAGGACCTACCCGCACACCGCTGCAATGGGCGCTATCAGTCAGCCCGAACCCGGCCCGGGGCGCGGTCAGTGTCAGTTACAGCGTGCCGCGACTGGCTCAAGTTCGGGTTAGCCTCTTCGACCCGTGCGGCCGTGTCGTGAAGGAACTCGCACATGGTGAGGCGGTGTCGGGCTTGTACGTGGTCCGACTCGGGGGCACTGAAGACATCGCGGAAGGCGTGTACTACGTAACGCTGAGGGAGTTGGGTCCAGGTCGCGGGTCTTGGACAAAGAAACTGGTGATTCAGAGGTGAGGAGACGAGATGAAAGCTAGATTCGTAGTGATGGCATTAGCTGTCACGTTCTGTGCGGCGGTGCTGTCGCCGGCATTCGGCTACGGCGCGGACGTGCGCGAGCGGATGATCGTGCGCAACCTTGCGCCGCCCCAACTCGATGACTCGGTGCGGCCGGTAGTGGCGAGGGATGTCTTTGCCGGGGCAGGCGTATTCGGCTACACGGAGGGCCCTCTTGGCTACGGCTGGCCGCTCATTGCCGCCGGCACTGACAGCCTGCCCTACAATGTTGCAATGCTCGACACGAGCGGCTGCCTGCTCAGCCGTGCCCGCATTCCGACCTGGGGCAACTGGGACTCGGTCTTCGATGTTGCCGGCTCAGGAAACCAGCCGATGGGCGAGACCCACAACATCGCATCTTCCAAGGATAGCAACAAGGTCTGTATCACCTGGGTGCGCACCGACACGAGCCCAATGCCCGGCTACTACCGTCTGTCCAACGACGCAGGCGCGACATGGGGACCAATCCAGGAATTGCCCCGCCCTCAGGCCTACCTCGCTGATACTCTGACGTCATTCCACGTCAGCTCTCTCTACCCGTTCTACGATAGCAGCAACCGGCTCCACGTGATGGCAGCAGTGCACCCGGTTGTGCACGACACAGCCTTCATCATGCCGGCCGAAATCTGGCATTGGGGTCCTAACAACACTCCACAATGGAGTCGGGTGTGCAGGGCCGGTTGCGCACCTGAACATCTGGGAGCGCCTGTCGGCTACAATGCGCTGTACGCCTGTCGACCCAGCGCGTCTGACGTGGGCGGGCACTACTACTTGAACATGGTTGCAGTCTGGGAGCAGTTCGACTCCTCAGACGTAGACCCGGCTACGAATCTCCTGCGGGCCGGCGTCTACTGCAGCCGTGGCGACGAGAATGGAGAGTTTTGGGGCAGCCCATATTGCGTGGCCCAGGCAGGTGGGCACTCGCAGCGGTTTCCATCGGTGGCATCCATGGGCGATGACACCACGCTCTTCATGTACGAGGTCGACCTTGTGGCTGGCTTCCACGTCCTGGGGCAGGGGTCTGCGACCAACAACCCGATTGTAGTGCTCAAAACCTGGCTGTCCATGAACGGCCCTGAGCCGGTCAGCCTCGACACCCTCGGCGGCACGACTTATGACCTGCAGACGTGCGGCCCGGCGCATTCAATGCTCGTCAACGCCCCGGGACACGGTGTTCACGCCCTGTGGTCGTACTCAAGTGATACATCCCGCTCGTTCCCGGACCTCAACGTCCGCTACAACTTCTACGACTTCGGGATGAGGTGCTGGAACTGGACTGACCCGGACTTCATGCAGTCGGGTGTCAACGTCTTTCCTTATCGTGCTGGAGCTGGCTGCCTGGCCGCCGAACCCGCGACCGGCGCTGCCGTCATCTCCGCCTGCGCGCCGCCGCTTCTCCCTCACGTAGCGGTTGAGGAACGCCCCGATCCGCAAGCCGCAGGCTTAAGGTTCGCTGGCACCATCGTCCGCAACGTCCTGTTCATGCCGGAGGCCACAGACCACAAGCCACAAGCCGCAAGCTCGCTGCTCGACATCGGCGGTCGGAAGGTGCTGGACCTGAAGTCGGGCGCGAATGATGTGCGAGCACTCGCGCCCGGGGTCTACTTCGTCCGTGAAGAGCCGCAAGCCGTAAGCTCCAGGCCGCAAGCAGTCCTGAAGGTCGTGGTGATGAGGTAGGCGAGAAGTTAGCAGTTAGCAGTGAGGGGTTAGCAGTAGCAGGGGCGGGCGAAAGCCCGCCCCGGCATTCCGAGTCTCCAGGGCGGGAAAGCATTTCTCACTTTGGCCGGGCTGTGACGGCGCATTTCCAACGGGAACCGGAACACGCCAGCCTAACCAGAGCCGGCGCCTGAGCGGTACTCCTGCGTCGGTGTCTTGTCCACGTATCCCCCGGCAGGCCAACACTTAACAAGCATCGTACTGTTCTCCAGTAGGTTGAACAGGGGGCTAACCCCCAGGTTAACCCCCGGACCGTCCTGGGGATTGACTGCGCTGTTCTCCCCGAACACTTCCGGTGGTCCCGCCGGAAGGCGATTCTCCGCGTTCTGCCGGTGTTCACCCGAACAGTCATCGCCGTGGTCATCCGAACTTGTACGCCTTAAGTATCTCTTCCGGTTACGTGCCTACCCGAGGCGGGACGGACAGTATGGACAACCAGCCAGCCAACCGCCGGTTGGATTAAGGGACAGAGACTCTCTTCGGGTTTCCGGTCATTCAGACCCCGCCGTTCCGCTCCAGCACAGGCTTTCATGTAGTCATACTCACCAGAATGCTCGATTCGCTCAAGAGTCTTCATCTCACTTCTGGGCCATGGCGTATCTCTATGCAGCGTCGTACGTTAGCGGAATAGCCATCAGGAAACAGGCCGGAATCGACGCCCCACGAACCACAGTGGGAACCGTTCCCGGAACGGTTCCCGGAGCGATTCGTAAATGGATTCTCGCCGGGGTCTGCGGATGGGTTTTCCCGGCGATTCTGCGGCCGATTTGCATCTCGACATCCGGCCCCTTTTGGAGAGGGACTCTGAGATGAATTCTTGGGGCGGTTCGGAATTCGATTCTCCGGCCGACTCGTGCCGCGACTCGACGACTGATTCGCCGCGTGACTTGCTGAGTAATTTCCGTAAGGACTTCCATGGCGCATCCTGCAGCGAAAGGCGTGTTCCTGAAGCGGCACAGCTAGTTCTGCGGCTGAGGCCGAATCCATGTATGGCATTAGAATGTCTAATGTTATGACATTAGATGAGCCATGATAAGAAAGGTCCGGTGACCCTCCTCAAGGAGCAGATCGAGGAGTCGGCGAAGTCGTGTAAGACATTCCAAGAAGAGTATTTACGCGCCTTGGCCGACTTCGAGAACTATCGCAAGCGGGTTGAGCGGGATTCTGAGCAGTCGCGCCGCTTGGCTTTGGAGCGGCTGATTATGGACCTCCTGCCCGTGCTGGACAACTTCGACCGGGCGGTGCGGGCGGCGGGCGGTGAACGGGGAGCTGACAGCGTCCGCACTGGTATGGAGTTGATTCACCGTCAGTTGCGCGAGGCGCTCTGCAAGCATGGGCTGGAGGAGTACAGTTGCGTTGGCACCGAGTTTGACCCGCGCAGGGCCGAAGCCATTAGTTTCGTTCACACGGACGAGCACAAGCCCGGCACAGTCGTGGCTGAAGCCTGCAAGGGGTATTCGTGCGGTGAGCGAGTTCTAAGGCCGGCGAAGGTAGTTGTGGCGAAGGCGGGCCAGACAAGTCAGAAGTCAGAGACCAGAGACCAGAATTCAGAAGTCACGGATCAGGAGCCGGAGGAAATCGCGGCGGCGGATGACGAGTCTAATGAAAACAGAATTGAAGACTAATGCCTTGCACCTGATGCCGCCTGCGGGCGGCTTTGGGCGTGAGGTCGCAGTTTTGGACACAGGAGGACAGTGATGGCGAAGGTTATCGGCATAGACCTCGGGACAACGTTTTCATGCGTGGCGATAATGGAGCGCGGACAGCCGGTGGTTATCCCGAACCCGGAAGGCGGCAGGACAACGCCGTCAGTAGTGGCTATGGGCAAGGAACGGCTGGTCGGCACCCTGGCCAAGCGGCAGTCGGTCATTAATCCCGAGTCGACGGTCTACTCAATCAAGCGTTTCATGGGCCGGCGGTACGCTGAGACGATCGAGGAGCAGAAGCGCGTCCCGTTCCACGTGGTCGAGGCGGCGAACGGCGATGCCTGGGTCGACGTGGACGGCAAGCGCCTGTCCCCGCCCGAGGTTTCGGCGATGATTCTGCAGTATCTCAAGAAGTCGGCCGAGGCGTACCTGGGGGAGGCGGTGACCAAGGCAGTCATCACGGTCCCGGCGTATTTCAACGATTCCCAGCGGCAGGCGACCAAGGATGCGGGCAAGATCGCGGGCCTGGACGTGTTGCGCATCATCAACGAGCCGACCGCGGCCGCTTTGGCATACGGTCTGGACAAGAAGAAGTCGGAGCGGATTGCGATATACGACTTGGGCGGCGGCACGTTCGACATCTCGGTCCTGGAAATCGGCGAGGGCGTCTTCGAGGTGAAGTCCACAAACGGGGATACGCACCTCGGTGGAGATGACTTCGACCAGAAGATAATGGACTGGGTGATAGACGAGTTCAAGCGCGAGCACGGCGTGGACCTGGCGAAGGACAAGACCGCGCTGCAGCGGGTGAAGGAGGCGGCGGAGAAGGCGAAGTGCGAGCTGTCGACCTCGATGGAGACTTCCATCAACCAGCCCTTCATCTGGTCCGACGAGAAGAAGGGCCCGATGCACATAGACATGCGTCTGACCCGTTCGAAGCTCGAGGCGCTGGTCGAGGACCTGGTGCAGAG
>JAPLUO010000260.1 GCA_026397595.1 Caldifarciminota bacterium | reverse complement strand
GGCCTCAGGACAGAGGCGGCGGAGAGAAACAACGTCGCGAAAACGACGATCCTGCACGCTTGTAGTACAGATTACGCAGATTGCCCGGCCGGACGAAGTCAGAAGCCAGAGGCTGTAGTTCAGAAGTGCGGGCGCGCGGAGGATAACCGCAGATTGCGCAGATGACACAGATTGTCCGGCAGGCCGAAGTCAGAAGGCAGAAGTCAGAATACTGAAGTCAGAAGTCGGACAAGGAGAAGGTCAACCACGGATTCACACGAATGAACACTGATGAACCGAAGTATCACACTGAGCGAAGCGAACGGGTCTTCGGCCAACCGCAGACTACGCAGACGACACGAAGTGTCGCCCCGACGCCGATGGAGGGGTCTCTCAGCAGGCCGAAGTCAGAGGTCAGAGCGCAGAGGTCAGAATGAACGGGCGACGAACTCCGATGCGGGCATTGGGAATTCGTTAGGAATTAGGAATTGAGTATTAGGAATTCCCGCTCACCTTTCGGTGAGCGGGATATGCCGAGGAGGGGAGTTGAACCCCTATGGGTGTGAACCCACTAAGTCCTGAGCCTAGCGCGTCTGCCATTTCCGCCACCTCGGCAGGACTTTCGCGGCTTCAAGGATAGCCGGGAAGGACGGAGAGTCAAGGACGGGGGTCGTTGGTTCGGCGAACTTCGTACAACGTGCACCGTTGGCCGACGTCCTCAACTGGAAACTGGGACCTGGAAACTGGCCACTCGCGGCGAAGCCGCGCCGCGCCTTGACATCGCTCAGAAATATGGGAAGTGTCCCTCTCCAGCCTCTCTCCAGCCAAGGACCAGAAGCGTCGCGCTCGCCCCGATTGGCACGAAGGCTAGCGACGGACGGTCGGTCTGGCCGCCCGCCTGAGTCCGCGCAATTGCCGCCACTGCTCGTAGATCTCGGCGACGCAGGCCGACTTCGTGCGGTAGTAGCCGAGCCGTCTCAACTCTCCCTGCATCAACTCGGCGATGGTGTAGATGTTCATCCTGAGCTTGCCGCGCCGGTGCAGGAGGAACTTGCGCATCCAGCGGGCGGCGGCCCGCAGTTCCACCGGCGCCCACTGCCGGTTCGGAAGCTGGGTCCACGCCAGCTCGCGCGAGCGAGTGTAGACCTGGTCGAACGTACCGCTGGGCGTCCGTACGAACCCGGCTCGACTCAGGCCGACGCCGCGCCGGCCCTTGCGCGCGTGCATCCGGTTTATCGCGCGGCAGCAGGCGTTCGCCGCAGCGCGGAGCGTCGGGTAGCCGTGCGCAATCAACCGCCTGGTATAGGCGTCGACCAGCCCCCGCTCCGCGTCCGACCACTGCGAGTTGTACCAGCGGTAACGCAGCTTCGCGACCCGGGGCCAGAGCTTACCCTGAATCCCGACCTCATTCCGGTCCGGCGCACCGGCGAACTTCTTCGGGTAACGCCGGTGCAGGCGGCGAAGCGCGTCGGCGCAGGCTCGGCCCGCGCCCCGCGCGGTGAGAATCCGGCCGTCGGCCACGGCCCAGGCAAATCGCTCCAGGACCGCCACCTCCTCGGACTTCCAGCGCACGCGCGACTTCACGCGCCCCAGTTCGATAGCGGCAGACACCAACTTCCGGTGCACGGACTGGCGGGTCCGCAGTTCGGGGCCGATTCCTCCGGCACAGCGCGCCAGCGCCGCCCGGCAGGGCCCGACCGCCAGCACCGCGTTCCGGTACTTCTTCGAAAGCACGCCGCGCGCGAACCGTACCACGACCACCGCTTCCGCCGGCCTCCAATGTGGGATAGACTTCGGGTTGCGGCCCGGTATCGAGCCGTACTCGGCCTTGTCTGCGGCGACCAAGTCCAGCAGGCTGACACCCGCCCGCGACTCTGGGCGCCTCACGTGTTCCTTCATACTGCCTGGCCTTCGCCTTCCACGATGCGCATTTCCTCTTCTGTCAGTCCGTACAACTCGTGCACCAGCGCGTCGGGGAGGGCTATCGGCTTACGGCTCACGGCCAACGGCTCCGGCGTGTTTCTGCTCCTGCATCCATCAGCGGCCGCAAGCCGTCGCATTCGGCATTCATCGTTCCACGCTCATCGCTCATCACTCTCCGCGTGAACTCGACCATCTTGTCATGCCGCGCCTTGACATCGCTCCGTAATAGGTGACTGTCCCTAATTCTCCCCTCGCGGTAGAGCCGCGAGAGTTCGCGCTCACAATCCCTCGCCGCCTCAGTCACGAGGTCGTAGTGCCAGTCCTCCAGCGCCCGCAGGTGACGGGCGAAAACCGCCAGTTCGGGCCCGCTCCAGTTTGGCGATATGCGACCGGGGAAAGTGCGCATGACTGCTACCGGCCGCAAGCTGCTAGCCGTCTCCGGCGCTTCAGCATCGTCTCGACCGTCCTATCACTCCGCGCCGGCCGTGTCAAGTGCGCTGCCATCCATAATCTTTTATTGTGTCCCCGGAACTCCCGGATAGCGAAGGGAAGTCGCTCACGCCGGGACTGAGACCCGCTGAACGCCGACGAACTGGTTCGTGACCGGCTCCTCAACTTCGAGGCACAGCGCTATCGCCTCCTGCACGCGCTTCATCAGAGCATCGAGCGATTTCGCCTGGGTGTGACAACCGCGAAGCGCCGGAACCGTTGCCACGTAGTAGCCGTCCTGGTCCTTCTCGATAACTACGTCGAACTCTCTGTGCATGCCCGATACCTCCACGCGCGCGACCGGCGGTCGGGCCTTGAGCGCCCGGCAGGCCCCGGCCCGCGCACTTCGCCGCGCATTCTTCATGGTTGACATACTACGCGCATGCGCGCGTCAGGTCAAATCGCCCCGAACGATGTCCGAGTCCGCTACACTGTCCGACAGGGGCCGCTTAGGCTAACTGATGATGTCCGAAACCCGGCCAGTTCGACCATCCGGTCATTCCGCGACGGGTGAGGTTAGCTATCGCTGGCGCGGCGGGCCTCCTCCTCCGTCACAATCTGGAACTGGAGCCTGTAGTAAACGATGCTGATTGAAGGGTTCGCCGCAACCGCGTATTTGAGCTTCCTGTCGAACTGCCGCGCGACGATGACGCCATGCACGTCGCCGGTGCCAGCCAAGTGTTGTTTGATCCAACCCATGTATCTTGATACCTGCCCCACTGCGCTGTCTGATGCCCTGTCGAGTTTCAATTCGACTACCACGAAGTCGCCGTTAGGACGAACACAGAGGAGGTCTATCTCGCCGACATCGGTCGGGTACTGCCTTCCGACGCGGCCGGACGCATCCTTGTAGAGCCTCAGGCCCTTCTCAATCGCCTCGACATCACTCGCAACCACGTCCTCAAGCTCATTCTCGATCCGCGCGACGAACTCCTTCTGGCCCCTGCACTCCTCGGCGTCGTCCTTGACATCAGTGGGTCGCTCTCCCTGTCTCTCGATGTGTACGACGCACTCACCGGGGTTCGTCTGCTCCTGACTGTCGAATCTCACGAGCAAGGTCGTCCCTGGCATGATGTGGCTTTCTCGGTAGAATCGCTGGAGGCGTTCTATCGCGGAGGACTTGCTCCTGTGAGCTTTGAAGTGGCGGCCCTCCCCGTCTATGACTGTCATCTTCCTGGGTTTCGTGGGTAAGCTCCGGCCGTGCGTGGCACCATTGTTGTCCCTCAGATTCAGATGCCCGCCACGGACCTCGGGTTCCGTCACTGTTCGTTGGAATTCAACCATATGCTACTGACCTCCTCATGTTCGATCCTGCTATCGGAGTTATGCTCCGCGCCGGGGCGCAAGTTGTGGCGCAGGCGGCTGGCCGGCTGCGGGCTTCTTCCAAGGTTGTGTCTCAATGCGTTTCCTTAAACGGGCATAGAGCCTCTCGTATATCGGAAACGCGCTGTCTTTGACCGTGTAGCCATTGGGGCTGTCAGTCGAGTTCTTGCCGATGTGATAGCGGCCGAAGCTGCCTATGGCCTCTGAGCCCAGCTCGCAGAAGTCTCTCTCGTCAGATTCGAGGTCAATCCTAGCCTCTCTGGCGATCTCGCAGAGGTCGTGGTTCGTGATGACATCGCCACGGAACTTGCCCTTGGAGATGCACTCGGGATGCTCAACGACAAAGTTCGCCTTCAGCAGATTCTCGATGGCGACGGCCGCGAGAAAGAAGGCTACTGTCAGCGTGGACGGCCGGTGTTCAAGAGTACCTCGCTCTGGGTCTGTCGTGTACGCACGAATCGCCTCAATGTCCTCGCGCCACGCCATGTACCCGAGTCGCACCATCCTGTCCAGTTCATCGGCCTTCGTCCGCCAGAACAGCGACGTGCCCAGCATGTCGAAGGCCCAGTCGGGCTGGAGGCCCTTCTCGATGGAGCCAACTGCGCTATTCTTCTGCATCCTACCTCCTCGCGCTTCGCGCACGACGTAGACCTAAGCTGCACCAATCACGATTCCGAGTTTCCGCTGCCGTCAGCCCACACGACGGATGCTCCGCTCATCCATGTAGACGCGCCGTGGCTTGACACAGCTCAGGAATGCGGAGGGGTCACAGGTTTACGCCTCCGGCGATGTGTGAAGGCTTGCGCCCAAATGGCACGATATGCATCCGCTAGGTTGACGGTTCGCGAGATTTGGCTATGCGCTCGCGTAGCTTCTTCCCTTCTTTAGCTCTGCCGGTCTTCTCGTACAACTCGGCTATGCTCTCCGCGACTCGATCGGCAACAGGGTGTTCCGGCGTCAGGGTCGCTTCGGCAATCCTCGCTGCCCTGCCGAGTAAGGTCTCGGCCTCAGAGTACTCTGCCCGCGCCACAAGGCATTCCGCGAGGGACCGGAGTGATTCTGCGACTTCGGGGTGGTTCGACCCTAAGGCCTTTTCTCGAATGGCCAGTGCACGCCGGAGGATGTCCTCAGCCTCCGCGTACTTGCCTTGACGCATGAGGAGGGTGCCGTGGTTACATAGACTCCAGGCCACGTTTTGATGCCCGGGGCCAAGCGCGTTCTCGCATATGGTCAAAGACCGGCGATCCAATTCCTCAGCCTCCGCATAACGACCGAGGTCACTCTGCGTCGCAGCGAGGTTAGCCAAGGCTCTTGCAACGAACGGATGCCCAGGGCCACACGAGTTCTCGACAATGTCCAGCGCGCGGCGGAAGACCGGTTCGGCCTCCGCCGGTTTCTGCTGGTGAGCCAGGGCCGCACCGAGACTCATGAGCGCGTGAGCCACCCACAGGTGGTGCTCGCCCATGGCTTCCTCGATGCCCGAGAGCGCGCGCCTCGCAATGGTCTCGGCCTCGGCGTACCTCCCTTGGGACCAAATGACGTTCCCCAGGTCGAGCGTCGCCATGCCGGTACGCACATGGCTCGGTCCAAGCAGACGTTCCCAGAGGGCCACAGCGCGCCTAGCGTGGGACTCGGATTCCTCGTACTTCGCGAGCCGGCTCTCGGAGTTTACCAGCCCGGCAAGTGACTCCGCCACCAATTCGTTATCTTCACCGGACACTCTCTCCCGAACTGCAAGGCTCCGCAGTTGTAGTTTCTCGCAATCCGCGTATCTACCAAGGCAGTAAAGAGCGTCGGCCAGCGCTGTTGATACGGCAGTTGCCTCCAGGCTGTCAACCCCGAACGCTGACTCGCGTATTCTCAGACCCCGACGGAGGAGATCCTCGGCCTCTTTGTACCTACCCCGCAGGGCTATCTGCTTCGCCAGTTCAAGGAGCGACGCGGCCACATTCGGGTGGTCGGGACCGAGGTGCTGCTCTAGCAGGGTGGTCATGTCGCGGAACACTGGTTCCAACAACTGCGGCCTCACGGCCCGCTGGAAAACGTCGGATGCGTGCGTCAACCACACCAGCAACTGCGAAGCGGTGTGGACCTCGCGCGCGTGGCAAAACGCCTCCGCGAACGCGACCTCATCCCGAGCGGAGAGGGCGCTCACCTCGGTGCGACTGAAGATGTCGCTGTGGTACTCCAGCAAGACCGTGTTCACCCGCCGCCGCAGTTCCGTTGGCACGTGCTCGATGAGACTCGAGCGCATCAGTGCATGCATGGTCCACGTACCGGTGGCGCTGTTCTCCGCGATGAATGAGAATCGGCACAAGTCGTTGAACGCAGTAAGAGGGTAGCCGGTCCGGAACTTGGAGACCAACAGCTCGAATATCGGCTGCGTCCAGAAGCGGGAGATTGTCAGTACTTTTAGTGTCTCGACTTCGGGCTGGGTCAGGTGACGAAGGAAGCGGGCGAAGACCTCGGTCTGGTTTGCGGCGAAATCGTCCGGCGTCGGCGGGCGGCCCGTCCTGAGCCGGACTTCGTTGAACGTATCCACCGCAAGGTCCAGGTAGTACGGCAACCCTCCGCTGCCGGTGACGATCGTATCTTGAACTGACGCGTCATCAACGCCGCAGGACGCGAGGAACCGCCTGGCGTCATCCGCACTCAATCCGCCGAGTAGATGCTGACTGATGCACTTGCCCCAGTCCTTGTCCACGTCCTCCCAACGGAGCTTCTCTCGGCCGCAAACCACCCACAGGACTTCCGGCAACTGCGCGGCGAGTTCCCGCACCCAGGCATCGAGCTGAAGCAGTTTGCCCTCTGAACGCTCTCCCTCCGTCAGCGCCTCGTAAGTATCAAGGAACAACACGGCATGGGCCTGTTTCGTCCGCAGGAAGTCGCGCAGGTCGGCCGCCCAGAACATCGGCAGCCTTTCGGCAATCTGCAACGCTTCCATCGTCGGCAGTTCACGCAACTCAGCGTGGCCGCGTTTCGTCCACCATTCGCTCAGCGCTTTGGACCCCTTCCCCGCCATCTTGGCAATCTTTGGTATCCAGCCAACGACCGGAGCGTCGCCAAGCAGCGAGACCAAGTCGGCGACTATCGCCCCCTCCTCCCATAATGGGAAGGTGTTCTTCTTCAGTGCGACGTCCGGCCTCGACTTCTGCCAGTACGTTGCGTAGGCAACGTCAAACGTGTTGAAAGGAATCCTGTAACGGTCCCGCAGCGCCTTTCTCGTGACAGACAGGGCTGTTTCTTGGTCGCGGTGACTCGGCATATCGAAATCAACCACGGCGTACGGAATATCGCCCCTCGCATCGAGCACCTCGCACAACCTGCGCCGGAGAGTCGTCTTGCCGATGCCGCCCACTCCGTAGTAAGTCAGCACTTGCGGTTCCGAGCGAATGGGATTGGCCATCGCGGTGTCGAAGGAGGCTATCAACTCCTCGCGTCCAACGAACTGCCGTGCTGTCGCCGGACGACATTCTCCTAGAGTGAACTTGGGTCTTATCGGCATCAGGTTCTCAGTGTGCAGAGCACAGTCATGTACGTCGGACCGACAAAAGAGCCACGGTGACAACGAATCGGAGTTGGCCCTTCCTTGTAGTCGCCGGATAGGAAGACCTTGCGGTCTTGGTCGAAGCGGTCAACGAGACGCAGAACGGCGTCGGGCGCGGGCGTTGCCATGCTTGAGAAGAATAAGTCCGAGGGGCACTAAGTCAAGCGGGGGAGGACGAAGTCAGAAGTCAGACGACACGAAGTGTCGCCTTGAGCGAAGCGAATGGTCTCCGGAGTCGACGATTCTTTGCTGGGCTCAGAATGACACACTGGCAGAACATGGCAGAGGTCAGAAGTACGGAGGCAGGAGGCGAAGCGAGGAAGGAGGGACAAGGGCGGGGAGCGGAGGGGGGAGGAAGAGGGGCGAAGCTTGAAGCTAGAGGCTAGATGTCAGAAGTCAGAAGTGCGGAGTCGGAAGGCAGGACGAGGATGCGTGGCGGCAGTTGGTATGTGACAATCCAGGCACCAGATGTGTTGCTTAGGGTTTCCAAGGCCGAAGAGCGCCTCTCAGCAGGTCCATGGGAGCCTAAGTGGTTGAGAGAGTGGTTGTTAGGTGCTGCGGAGGGCGCTCAAAACGACACTTCGGGAACCCCCGGGGGAACCGTTCCCGGAACGGTTCCCGGGGTGGTCTGCAAGGCCACTTGCGGCGCGACACGCGGCGTGATTTCGACGGCGATTCTGAACGCGATATGGGCCGTGATTCTGCGGCGCATTCCGAAGGCGATAGCGGGCGCGATTTGCGAGCCGGTTGCGGATTCGGTCTGCGGGGCGTTTCTCGGCGTGGTTTGCGGGCCGACTCGCAGGGGGACTCTGACTCCGGTTTCCGCTGTGGTTTCCAGCGCGGTTGTCCGGGCCTCTTGCGCGGTTCGGTCGGAAGCCCGGTCGATGGTTCTCGCTGTCGCCACCGTGAAAGCAGGAAGCCGGACCGAAGTCCGGCTTCCGTGATTTACTCTACGGTCTAGAAGCTGTCGGCCACGTCCGAGATGCGGACGTTGTTGCAGATGATGTACTCGGGGATGCTGAGCGCGGCCGGCTGGCGGCGGTCGTAGGTGGAGGAGACGTTCCAAGGAATCGTGCGCGAGGAGATGGCGGTGATGCCACCGAACACGGAGGGGATGGTGTCGGTGACGCGGGAGGAGAGGAGAGGCGCGGCGAACTCGCCGTCCTTGATGAGCCGGGCATTGAACCGGCTGGAGCCGGTGAACATGCCCTTGGTCGGGTCCGGCATGTGGGTGTAGTGGAGCTGCGGTATGTAGAGAGCGTTGCCGGCGAGCTTGCGGCCGGCTTCAACCCCGGCCGGAGCAGTGCCACCGCTGAGACAGAAGTCGTCGTTGCCCAGGTCGCTTCCGGTCGGCTGGCGTTTGTACTTGGCCGCTGTGGCCGAGTCGTAGAGGATGGCTTTGAGGATGCCTTTGTCGCACATCACGCGCGGTAGACGGCGGTGGCCTTTGAGGTCAAAGGGCATGCCGAAGACGTTGGGGTTGGTCGGGTCGTCGGTGATGGTGATGCTTTCCGGGAAGAGCCGGTCGCCGGGCTTCAGGTTCGAGGAGAACGCTCGCTTCTCTTCCCACATCCGCCCAATGAAGGCACCCCAGATGGTGAGGCCGAGGAGTGAGGAAATTGCGTCGGGCCCGAACATCACGCGCTGGCGGTCGATGTGCGTCTTGTAGCCCGGGTTCTTCTCGTACACGGGCAGCATGTCCTTGAACTCGGCGATGAAATCGTCGGCCGAGAACTCGCCCGCCTTCTTCTGGGTCCGCCCGACCTCGAGCTCCCACTTCTTCTCCTGCTCTTTCAAGACCATGGAGAGCGCGCCATCCGTCAGGCGGCGGTAGGCCTCGTTGTCGTTGGCGGTGGAGATGAAGTACATCTCAGTCGAGCCGGACGACCACGAGCCGGAAAAGTCGTACTTGCCCATCGGCTTGACCGCGTCCACCACCTTCTTGCACAGTTCGGTCTTGGTGACGGGTGAGAGCGACTCGAGCGCCGGGTCGAACCCGGTCGAGTCATCCACCGATTCTTCGACCACGCCGAAGATGGGGTCGTAGTCTTTTTCGAGCGCGGCATGGCAGTTCACCGCCGCGATTCTGAGCGTCTCGGCAAGCTGGTCCGGCGAGGTGATGTCGGAAGTCAGGCTGTACGAGCCGGACCTGCGGCCCTGCTGGACTACAACGTCGAGCCGGGAGAGTTCCTCGGACGTCGAGAGCGCGACCGAGGAGTTGCCGAGCCTTATCAGGCTGGACCGCTCGCGGTGGAAGTTGAACTCGGCCTCAAGCCCCTGCTTGCGGGCGTTGGCGCGGGCATCGACCAGCAGGTCGCGGATTCGCTTCTCTAACATGATTACTCCTTCTCCCCGGTTTCGACCCCGTGGAAGCGCATTACCGGTATGCCGTGGCCGAGCTCCATTATCTGGTTCGGCTCGCCCTTGCCGCAATTCGGCACCTGTTGCAGGCACCACGACGGCTTGGACCCGACCTTGTCGAGCGAGTTCCAGAACTCAAGCGTGTGGCCGTGATAGGTCGGGTTCTTGTACACCTTTGTCTTCTTGCCGTTCTTGACCTCCCAGGCGATTTCCGTGGCGAAATGGAAGTGTTCGCGGTTGGAACCGATGGACCAGGAGACCGGGACGTCGAGCACCACGCCGTCTTCGGTGGCGGCGATGATGTCTTCGAGCGTGCCGTCGTTGCCGGCGTCGATATTGATGTTTGTCATCCGGTCAATCGGGGTACGGTAGAACGCGCAGGAGCGGGCAGCGGTGCCGGACTCCGTGATGACCGTATGGCCGGCCTTGGCATTGGCTTCGGCCAGGTCGGTACGCGAAGAGAGGACGTTTACGAGGATGCCGTTCTTAATAAGGTAGTAGTCGCGCTGCGGCGTGCCCTCGTCGTCGAACCCGAACGTGCCGGGCGAGTTGGGTACGATGCCGGCCCGGGCGTTGAGTTTGTCCGACCCGTAGCGGAGCGAGCCGATGTGTTCGAGGCGGACGTGGGAGCCACCGGCAAACGACAGCTCGTAGCCGAGAATCCGGTCGAGTTCCAGCGCGTGGCCGATGGTCTCGTGCACCTGCAGGAAGCCCTGGCCGGGCAGCAGGATTACGTCCCGCTTTGCCGGGGGCAGTGGCTCGGCCGCGATGATTTCCGCGAGTTCCTTGCGGACTCTCTCGGCATGGCCGCCGAATGCGTCCGGGTTCGCCAGCCACTCCCAGCCGCGCGTGCCGTCGCCGGAGCAGAAGAGTTCCATCGTCCGGCGCTGGGTGCGTCCCTGTGGGTCGGGCGCCATGACCGCCATCGAACCGAAGGTGTTCAGGGCCCAGCGGTCAACCTCGGTGCCTTCCGAGTTCCAGTAGAATATCTTGCGGCGCTGGAAATTGGCGGTGACGTAGCGGTGGGCGACCGCGCTGTCCTTCAGCTTCGCGTCAATGCCGGAAAGCAGGGCGAGCTTCTCGGACATCGGTACGTCGAACGGGTCCTGCTTTACCGGGGGCCGGTACTTGCCCTTGGCGGGCTGGGCCGGGCCCATGTCTTTGGGGAAGCCGGGCAGCATGGTCGCGGCCTTGGCGTTGGCAAAGGCGCGGTCGAAGCACGCCGGGATTGCCGCGAGGTCGGCGGTGGCGGCAAAGCCCCACGCGCCCTTGTACAGGGTTCTGATACCGATGCCGCGCTCGTTCGCGCCGTCGTTGGTTTCGAGGTTGCCGTCATAAAGCATCAGCCGCTCGCTTCGGTCCTCGTCATAGAAACGCGCATCGGCAAAGCTGCAACCGGCGTCGAGCATGCGCTTGAGCTCGGCTTTGACGGTTGCCGCCGGCCGGTCGGAATCTGTATTCACGTTGAAGCTCCTTTTAAGAGAGTTAGGAGTTAGGGGTTAGGAGTTAGGAGTCGGAACTGCCAACTGCGCACTGCTAACTCTTCCTGTAACTGCTAACAGTTAACTACCAATATGACGCTACATTATGCCATCAGGTTGCGTCTTGGCAAGAGGCGGTGAATCTGCGTCGGAGCGGTTCGCTTGACAGGAGGCCCTGTCAGGCGTTAAGATAGACAAGAGACTTAGATTGACCCGTTCCCAATACATGCGTCCGTTCGTCGTCCTGCTGGCGGCTGTTGTGCTGCTCGGCGCGGGCTGCGCGTACTATAACACGTTCTACAACGCCCGGTCATCCTACCGCGACGGCCTGAAGCTGAAGGACCAGAATCAGAAGACTCAGGCCAAGGCGAAGTTCGACAAGGCAATTGAGAAGTCGGCCCTGGTTATCAAGCACTGGCCGAAGTCACGGTGGGTAGACGACGCGCTGTTTCTCGTCGGCACCAGCTACTACCAGGAAGGTCAATACGGCAAGGCGATCCGGGAGTTTGACCAGTTGAGTCTGGCCTTCCCGAATTCCGGCCTTGTACCGGAGAGCGAGTTGTACCGCGGGCTGGCCCTGCTCGCGGACCAGCAGTACGGCACGGCCCGGCTGGCATTGGATGCGGTGAGGCAGAAGTATCCGAGGTTCGCCAGCGATGCCGCGTATAACCTCGCGAAGTCGTTCATTGACCGGGATGAGCTGGAACGGGGGACCGATTCGCTCGCGGCTTTCGTCGAGCGGTTTCCGAAGTCCCGCTTCCGCCGCCCCGCCGTGAAGTCGCTCGCGGACGCGTTGTTCACGCTGAAGCGGTACGCTGACGCCGAAAAATGGTACGCCTTCTACGCCCGGTTGAGCTCGGACCCGAAGGAGCGCGCGCTGGCCAGGCTGAAGATTGCCGCCTGTCGGTACGAGCAAGGCAAATATGAGGAAGCGGTTGCCGAGGTTACCGACGTGCTCGGCCGGTACCCGGAGCTGGATGACGAGGCGAACCTGCTGCTCGGCAAAGCTTTGACTGAGACAGGCAAGCAGATGGAGGCGTTTGCGGCCTGGGTCAAGGTGAGGGGGACGGGCGATCTCGGGGCCGAGGCCGCGTTCCGCATCGGCAAACACCACGAGGAAGGGGCCGATTTCGATAAGGCGCGCGCATACTACGATACGGCCAAGACCCGACGCGTGGATTCGGACTACGGCGTGCTGGCAGTCAAGCGGCTCGCGCTGCTGGATGCGCTGGCCGCCCGCGAGACCGGCAAGAAGACCGGCGGCGACTCGCTGACGCCGGCCGAGGCGATGTTCCTTGTGGCCGAGGTGAACAACCTGAACCTCGGCGACTATGACAAGGCGATGGGCTTGTACCAGAAGGTCTATGATTCGTTCCCGGGCACGGACTGGGCGGCGAAGGCGCTGTTCGCCAAGGCTTGGATTGTCAGGAACACCAAGAACGATACGGCCGGCGCGATGCCAATACTCAAGCAGGTGATTGCCGAGTACCCGGAAACCGAGTACGCGGATGAGTCGCGGCGCTGGCTCGGGCTGCCGGTGCCCAAGCGCGCGAGTAAGAAGCCGGAGGTGAAGCCGGAGACGACCGCCGCCGTGCTGCCGGCCGGGGAGTCTACGATGCAGCCCGGGATTGAGCCACTGCCGAGGGAGTCTCTGCCCGGTGACACGGGCGAGGTTGCGGCCAGGCGGGGGCCCGATATGTTCCCGCGCGGACCCCACGCGCCCGGCCGGTTCCCCGCGGGGACTGTCCCCGAACGGGGACTGTCCCCAGAGTCCGGAAAAGCGGGAGCTACGCTCCCGCACTCCAAGGGCGAGAGCCCGGTGGCAAAGCCTAATACCGGGGCAAAGGGGCCAGGGGTCAGGGGTCAGGGAGGAAAGGACACGATTCCCGTGCCGCAGCCGCCCAGGCCGGACACGACAAAACAGCCCAGGCCGCCAGAGAAGCCTGCGCCGACGACACCCGCGGCAAGGGTCCAGCTCGAAATCGCGCACTTTGCGACCGATTCGTGGGAGATACAGGCTGCGGACACGGCGCGACTCAGGGCCGACGCCGAATCCCTGAAGGCGCATACGGATGTGAAGATAACGATTGTCGGCCACTGCGACCCGAGGGCGAGCGAGACGTACAACCGTGAACTCGGGCGGAGGCGTGCGCAGGCGGTCAAGGACTTCCTGGTTGCGGCCGGTGTCGGCGCGGACCGGGTCCGCGTGCGGAGCGAAGGCAAGAAGCGCCCGATTTCCACGAAGCCCGACGAGTACTGGCTGGATCGGAGAATCGAATTCGAGTTCCGCTGAGGCCGGTGCGCTGTTCGATTGTGCAGGCTCGCGAGTTGTGCGCGGGCGTCTTTTCCATTTGGCTCGAAGCGCCAGGAATCGCTCGTGCGATTCAGCCGGGGCAGTTCCTCAACGTCAAGGTCTCAAGCGGGGTAGACCCATTGCTCCGACGGCCCATTTCAGTGGCCGACGTCGAGGCAGGGCGCGTGCGGTTGGTGTTTCGCGTAGTCGGGCGCGGGACAGCGATGCTCAGTCACGTCCGGGCCGGCGACGAACTCGACGTGCTCGGGCCTTTGGGCCGGCCGGCGCCGGAGATGCGCGGACAGGACGTCATCATCTGCGGAGGCGGAATCGGCGCAGCGCCGCTGCTGTTCCTGGCGCGGCGACTGGCGAACGCAAACCGGCTGCGAGTGTTCGTCGGAGCGAGCACCAAAGCGGAGCTGCTACTTCTGAGAGAGTTCCGTGGTCTCGGGATGCGGGTTGCGATTGCGACCGATGACGGCAGCGCGGGACATCATGGGGTGGTGACAGAACTGGTTGAGGCCGAAGTCAAGAGCCAAAAGCCAAAAGCCAAAAGCCAAGACGCCGGAAGGCCGTCAGCCGTTAGCCGTCAGCCGTCAGTGGTCTTTGCCTGCGGGCCGAGACCAATGCTCGCTGACCTGGTGAAGCGTCTTGACCCGATTCCGGTCTGGGGTTTTGTCGAAGAACGGATGGGCTGCGGCACCGGCATCTGCTACTGCTGCGCGCTGCCGAAGAAGGGCGGCGGGCACGTCCGGTTCTGCGAAGAAGGGCCGGTCGTGCGGCTGAACGAGGTTGTCCTGTGAATGCCGCAGTGACAATCGGCCGGACGACGTTTGCGAACCCGGTGCTGGTGGCATCTGGGACGTTCGAGTTCGGGCTCAAGTTCCCGTCAGTGGCGAACCGGCTTGGCGGCGTAGTCACAAAGGCGATAACCATGCAGGCGCGAGTCGGCAACCCGCCGCCGCGAATCTGCGAGTTCCCGGGCGGCATTCTGAACTCGGTCGGGCTTGAGAATCCCGGAGTCGAGAAGTTCTGCACCGAGATCGTGCCGCGAACCGCGAAGCTGAAAAGCCGGGTGGTCGTGAACGTCGCGGGGTTCACGGTCGAGGAGTACGGAGAGCTGGCGGCGAGGCTGGACTCGGAGTCAGTGGACGCGCTGGAAGTCAACGTCTCCTGTCCGAACGTCAAAGAGGGCGGAGCATTGTTCGGGCAGCAGCCGCAGGTGGTCGAGGCGATTACCGCGCTTGTGCGCAAAGAGACGACCAAGACCATTATCATCAAACTCACGGCCAACTTCGTGGACCCGGTTGAGACTGCAAAGGCGGCCGAGGCGGCCGGCGCGGACGGAGTCACACTGATTAACACGTTGTTCGGCCTGGCGCTGGATGAGAACGGCCGGCCCTTTCTCGGCGGCAGATCCGGTGGGGTTTCGGGCCCGGCGCTCAAGCCCTTTGCCCTGTTCTGCGTGGACCGGGTCGCGGCTGCGGTGAAGATCCCGATTGTCGGGTGCGGCGGCATCATGAATGGGCAGGACGCACTCGACTTCCTGAGCGCGGGGGCGCGGATGGTGCAGGTCGGCACCGCGAGCCTCGTGAATCCTGAAGCGGCGCTCGAAGTCTGGACTGGGTTGAAGGAGTATTCCGCAAGGAACCGGCTGACCGGCTGGGAGCAGCTTGTGGGCCGAACCAGGAGGCATGGGGGAGGAGAGTCGAAGTCAGATGTCAGAAGCTAGATGTTAGAAGTCAGAAGTGCGGAGGCGGACGGCCGGCTAAGAATGAGATTGGAAGGACGTGCGTTTGACTAAGATTGTGCTGGCGATGAACGTGGAAGGCGAGAGAGGCGCGATCGACCTGCTGAGCCGTATCGGCAGCAAGGTTGACGTGTACAAGATTGGCATTGACCTGTTTACAAGGACGGGGCCGGAGCTTGTGCGCGAGTTCGTACGCCGCGAGGTCGACGTTTTTCTCGACCTGAAGTATTCGGATATTCCCTCGGTTGTGGGCAAGGCGGTCGAGGCGGCTTCAGAACTGAACGTGGCCATGCTGACCGTCCACACGATGGGCGGGCCGAAGATGCTCCTGCAGGCCGCAACCGCGGCCAACAAGGCAAAGGGAAAGCGGCCGCTCATTCTGGGCGTTACCGTGCTGACCAGCCTCGACCAGGCGGCGCTTGAGAAGATAAGCGGGTCGAAGGAGGCTGTTGCGGACCGTGTGCGCAGTCTCGCCGTAATGGCAAAGGAATCAGGCTGCGACGGCGTGGTTGCATCGCCGCAGGAGATTGGCGCGGTGAAAGAGGCGTGCGGCAGAGACTTCACCGTCGTCACGCCGGGCATCAGGCTGGGTCCGGCCAAGGGCGCGGACGATCAGGCGCGGACCCTGACGCCCGTGGAAGCGGCAAAGGCCGGCGCGGACTACATCGTAGTGGGCCGGCCGATATACGAAGCGCCGGACCCGAATGCGGCAATCGCGGAAATCAGGGCGCAGTTGATGCACATCGTGGGAGGATGAGTGGCCACGGAACTGGGTGAGATGTTGAGGAAGCACGGCGTGCTGCGGGAGGGTCATTTCCTGCTGACTTCGGGCAAGCACTCGGATAAGTACTTTGAGAAATTCCGGATTCTTGAGGAGCCGGTGGTCTGCGAGGCGTTTGCCGAAGCAGTCGCGGAGCGGTTCCGCAACGATCACGTGACGGTTGCCTGCGGGCCAACAACCGGCGGCGTGATTATTGCCTACGAGGTCGCGCGGCAGCTTGGGTGCCGGTGCATCATCGCCGAGAAGGCCGAGCTCGGCCGCAAGATCGGGCGCGGGTTCCGCCTCGGGCCGGAAGATCGCGTGCTCGTGGTTGATGACGTGTTGACGACCGGCGGGTCACTCAAAGAGACGCTGGCCGCAATCGAACCAAGCGGGGCAAAGGTGGTTGGTGTCGGCGTGTTTGTTGACCGCAGCGCCGGGGTCGAGTTTGGCGCACCGCTGTTTGGAGCCTACCGGCAGCAGGTCGCGGCGTTCGAACCGTCAGCCTGCCCGCTCTGCAAGGCCGGCATCCCGCTCGAAGAACCCGGCCGGAGCGGAAAGAAGTAGCGGGCCACCGAACGCCCGCAAAGTCAAAGGTCAAATGTCAAAGGTCAAGAGTCAAAATCGGCGCGGATGGGATTCTGCACTTTGACCTTTGCCCTTTGCAGTTTGATATGCGCCTAGCGTTTCTCCGCTTCGTACTCTCGTTGGCTCGACGCCAACTCGGATTCGAGCTTCGCAATCTCCCGCATCAGACGTTTCATTTCCTCATCGGCAACCAGCGGTTCGTCAGGCATCCGCGAGAAACTGCTGTAGACCTTGGCGCCGAGGTCGGCCATCTTCTTCTCGATTTCACGGCTCACGCGCATCAGGTCCATCTTGAGCCGGCCGTGACGGGTCAGGTCTTCTGCTTCCTTGAGGGCGGTCTTCGTGGCGTCGGTCAGCCAGAGGCGGACGTCATCCCAGAGAACCTCGATATTCTTCTTCGGCATGATTTCAGTATAGTGCCGCCGGGCCTGTAGTCAATCGGTGAGAGTGCCTCACCGGACGACCACC
>JAPLUO010000105.1 GCA_026397595.1 Caldifarciminota bacterium | reverse complement strand
GCACCGTGGCTTCGCCGCCCTCAAGAAAGCCGAAGAAGCGTTTCGCGTGCTCCTTCTCCTGGTTCGCGGTCTCCTCGAATACCAGGGATATCTGAATCAGTCCTTCCGTCCGTGCCTGGCTTGCGAAATAAGTGTACCGATTGCGCGCCTGTGACTCCCCCGCGAATGCGGTCAGGAGGTTCTTTTCGGTCGTACTGCCTTTGAGCGCCATGATGTAAACTCCTTTGGACTAGCTCTTTTCCGTGCTGCGTACCGGCGGTACCCGCCGTATTTGTTAGACTGCCGCTAAGTCCCGCTGGATTCGGTCGTCCGGCTCCGCAACTGCGCAATCTCATCCTGCAGCTCCAGGATCAGCTCCACTGCGTCGAGGCCGATATCGAAGTCGGTCATCAGCCGGTGAATCCGGCGGAGTCGGGCGATATCCGCATCTTCGAGCAGCAACCGGCCGGCCTCGGCCGTTCGCGCGTGAATCACCTCCCGCTGCACGCACTCGATGATAATGATCTCATCGAGACCAGTCATCTCGACCAGCACTTGGACTTCATATCCCGGCATCACTTCTCCTCAGGCCGCATCCCGGCCAGCTCCTGGAACAAGGCCCTCTCCTTCTCCGTAAGCTTCGCCGGCAGCCGGACCTCGATGGTCACGTAGAGGTCACCGCGCGCGCCTGCATCGCCGTAGACCGGCATCCCCTGGCCCTTGAGCCGAAGCTCGTTTCCTGCCTGCGTTTCGGCCGGCACCCGGAGCCGCGCCTTGCCCTCCAGCAGCGGAACCGTCACGTCACCGCCAAGCACGGCAGTGTACAGCGGAACCTGGACCCGGGTATGCAGGTCATTGCCCTTGCGGACGAACCTAGCGTCTTCCTCAACCGTGATTGCCAGCCAGAGGTCACCGGCCTGGCCCCGCCTGCCTGCCATGCCCTGTCCCTTCACCCGCATGCGCGAACCGGTCTCGACTCCCGGCGGTATCTTCACCTCGATAGTCGGCCCGCCCGCGTGCTTCAGCCTGCGGACCGTGCCCTTGAAAGCTTCGGCCAGCGTCACGGTCACCGGCTGCTCGATGTCGCGGCCCCGGCTGGCGCGCGGCTGGGCCTGCGCGCCCTCGGCCCCGAACAGGTGCGTGAAGAAGTCGGAAAACGGCGCACCCTCGCCGAACAGGTCCTGCAGATCCTCATTGCTGTAGCGCGTCCGACCGCCCTGCCCCGGCCCGGCCTGGTACTGGCTCCAGTCGAAGTCCCCGGCCTGTCCGGCCTGCTGGGCGCGCTGCCAGTCTTTGCCGAACTGGTCGTACTTCTGACGCTTATCCTTGTCGGACAGAACCTCGTAGGCCTCGTTGATTTCCTTGAACCTGCTTTCGGCCTCGGCCTTGTTAGTGTTCACGTCCGGATGATGCTTGCGCGCCAGTTTCCGGTAAGCGGACTTTATCGCCTTCTCGTCCGCGTCCTTCGGGACACCCAGGACCTCGTAGTAGTCTTTGTATTCCATATCGTCAGTGCGTCGCCACACTCAATAGACGCGTGCCGCGCTCGCGACGGTTCAATGACCAATCCCCAAACCCCAATGACCATTCAACGAGGAAAGCCCCAATTCCCAAGACCCGGTGCCCGAGGACATTGGTCATTTCAGGCCTTTCGGCATTGATTGGGAATTGGCGCGTGGTCATTGGTCATTCCTCATCTCTTGGCTAAGCTCCACCAGCACGCCTCCGGTCGCGGAGGGATGAATGAACCCAACCATGGTCCCATGCGCGCCCGGGTGCGGCACCTTGTCAATCAGCCGCACTCCGGCCGCTTCCAGCCGCTTCAGCTCCGCCGCAACGTCGTCCACCTCGAAACAGATATGCTGTAGCCCCGGCCCGCGTGTCTCAAGGAACTTCGTGATGGGCGAGTCGGTGGCGGCCGGCTGCACGAGTTCGATGCGCGTTTCACCCACAGGGATGAAACCAACAGTCACCTTCGAGCCCGCGATATCCTCACGGCCGACCAGCTTCAAACCGAGCTTCTCCTCATAGAACTTCGCAGCCTCGTCTACGTTCGGAACCGCCACTGCTATGTGTGAAACCCTCTTTACCATTCAGACCTCCTGAGAGAATAACCGCCAAGACTCCGAACAGATGAACCGCCAAGAACGCCAAGGTCGCCAAGGCTCGGAACCGGACGGACCAGGAACTGCCCAGAGTCAGGAAAGGACAACACGTTTGACTCCATCCTTGAGCCGAACTACGTTGAAGTTGATGAGCAATCCGAGACGATGCCTGGTTGCCTTCAGGTACGACATAACCTGTGCTGTGTGAATCGGTGCGAACTGGTCAACTGCCTTCAACTCGACAACCAACTTCCCTTCCACGAGCAGGTCGAGTCTGCTCTCCCCAATCGAGTGTCCTTTGTAGTTCACAGCGACGGGAACCTGTCGCTGCAACGAAATGCCTCGCAGGCCAAGCTCGATGCTCATCGCCTGCTCGTAGAGTGACTCCAGGAAACCCGGGCCGAGCGCACGGTGAACCTCAATAGCCGCTCCAATGACCTCCTGCGCCAGCCGGTCGGTCTCCGCATCCGGCTCCGTCCTTACTCTGTCCGGATCATGCAGCTCTGCGTCTTGGCGTTCTTGGCGGTTATCTTTGCTCGTCGTCCTGTCTTCTGCGTCCTGCATCCTGACCTCAGCGTTGTCCGTTCCCTCTTGGCGTTCTTGGCGTCCTTGGCGGTTCAATTCGTCCTCTCCGTATCCTTGGCGGTTCATCTCTGTCTATCGTACTCGCCGAACTCGGCCCGCAGCGCGTCGCTGATTTCTCCCACGGTTCCGCCTGCCCGGACCGCGGCCACGATTGGCTTCATCAGATTGGCGGTTCCCTTGGCTGCTTCGCACAAGTCTGACATGGCGGTGCTCAGCCTGGCTGCATCCCGTGCCTGCCTGAACCGGGCGAGCCCCTCGCCCCGCCTGTTCCCCAATTCCGGGTCGACCTTCAGCAGCTTGAGTCCTTTCTCTTCCTGGTCCCCGCACTCGACCACTTGACCACTAGACCGCTTGACCACTTCCTCAAACTTATTCACTCCGACCACTATCCTCTGCTTCGCCTCGACCGCCTGCTGGTACTTGTACGCGCTGTCGGCAATCTCGTTCTGCATGAATCCCTGCTCGATAGCCGCCACGACCCCGCCCATCTGCTCGACCTTGCCAATCAACTCCTGGGCCCGCTTCTCAATCTCGTCAGTCAGGGACTCGACCGCATACGACCCGGCCAGCGGATCTACCGTGTCCGCCACGCCGGACTCGTGCGCCACAATCTGCTGGGTCCGCAAGGCAATCAGCACCGACTCCTCGCTCGGCAGGGCCAAGGCTTCGTCCCGCGAGTTCGTGTGTAGACTCTGGGTTCCGCCCAGCACCGCGGCCAACGCCTGATACGCAACCCGGACAACATTGTTCTCCGGCTGCTGGGCAGTCAGGGTCACGCCGCCGGTCTGGGTGTGGAATCTCAGCTTACACGACTCGTCCGAAGCGTTCCAGCGCTCCCGCAACAGCCGCGCCCACAGCCTGCGCGCGGCCCTGAACTTCGCCACTTCCTCAAGGATGTTCGAGTGCGCAGCAAAGAAGAAGGAGAGCCTCGGCGCGAACTTGTCAATCGCGAGGCCAGCGCTCAAGGCAGCTTTGATGTACTCCAGCCCGTCCGCGATGGTGAACGCGACCTCCTGCACCGCGGTCGCGCCTGCCTCACGCATGTGGTAACCGGATACGCTCACCGTGTTCCACTTCGGCACGTTCTCCGCGCACCATGCGATGATGTCTGTGACCAGCCTGAGAGACGGTCTCGGCGGATAGATGTACGTCCCGCGCGCTACGTATTCCTTCAGAATGTCGTTCTGTATCGTGCCCTGCAGACCCGCGATGCTCTTGCCCTGCTTCTCCGCGACTACGCAGTACATCGCGAGCAGCACGCCGGCAGTGGCATTGATGGTCATTGAAGTCGAGACCTTGTCCAGCGGGATTCCGGCGAACAGTGTCTCCATATCCTCAAGCGACGAAATGGCAACCCCAACCTTACCGACCTCGCCTTTGGCCATCGCCGAGTCCGAGTCGTAGCCCATCTGAGTCGGCAGGTCGAACGCGACCGACAACCCGGTTTGGCCCTGCTGCAACAGGTAGTGGTAGCGCTTGTTCGTGTCCTCGGCTGACCCGAACCCGGCGTACTGCCGCATGGTCCAGAACCGGCTGCGATACATGGTCGGTTGTACTCCGCGCGTGAATGGGAAGCTCCCCGGCATTCCAAGCTGCTCCTGATAGCGGCTCGGTGCTCCGTCATTCGTCATTCGCACTTCGGACTTCGTCATTTCCTCAGAACGGTAGTTCTCCTCGCCCCAATCCTCAGGCGTGTAAGCCCGCTTCAGCGGCAATCCCGAAACCGTCTCCGCCGCCTCTTCTCTCTCTGGCGCCTTCTTAAGTACAGGTGCTACGGCCTCTTGCTCCCACTTCTCCACAAGTCTTCTCAACTCCTCGCGGCCCATCCCCGCACCGTTACTCATGCACTTCGCTGCCGATTCACCGCTACTGGCCGGCCGGCGCCAAGATCCGTCGGGGACTTAATGTTGTTCTTGAGTCGCTGGTCAGACAAGCAGTCAGCCGACGCAAGTCCAATCACCGCCAGAAGAAGTACTGCCGACATCCCAATCACTCCTTCTCTTCTCTGTTTAGCCGAGTCCATCCTGCAATCGCGCAGGAATCCACCTCTGACAGACAGGAGCAATCTTTGTAACGCGAGCTATGCCATTAGGTCCCTTGCGGTACGCAAATAACCCCACAATGACATCCGTGGGGCCGATATGAGCCCGATTCTCTTCTAGGAAACTCGCGATGTCACGCTGTCTATCCTGAGCTCTATCCCAAGCCGCGTCGGTAAGGAACACCTTGTACGGAGCACGACCTCCTATGAAAGCGCGCAGCCGGTCAATATCCAGTTCGCGGCACTCCCATTCCCACGCAAATGCAGCTATCTCCTGGTCCCCCAGAAGCCATCGCAGCCCCCCACTAACCACCTTGGCTGACAGCCCACGCCGTTTAGCTGAGTCAGTCAAGTGCGCTATGAGCACTCGGTTCCAGGGAGTAACGGGACCGGTTCCTTTCTCGAACCTGTAGCTTAGAAGCGTGCAGATATCCTCAAGCAGTGCATCCGATGTCATCATTGCGTACATCCTCCTCTCGCGTGTAACTCCGCATTCTCTTGGCGTCCTTGGCGGTTTCCATCCGGTCCTTCATTCGTCATTCGCACTTCGTCATTCGTCATTCGCTCAAAGCGGTATGTTCCCGTGCTTGCGTGGCGGATTCGACGCCTGTTTGTCCCGCAGTATCTCGAATGACTCCCCGACCCGGCGGCGGGTGTCTTCAAACTCTATGACCTCGTCCACGAACCCCAGTTCCGCTGCCTTGAACGGGTTGCCGAACGTCTCCTCGTAATCCTCGACCAGCTTCTTGCGCGTAGCCTCCGGGTCGGCCGACTCCGCAATCCTCTTCCGATGAATGATGTTCACCGCGCCGTCAGAGCCCATCACCGCGATCTCGGCGGTCGGATACGCGAAGTTGAAGTCGCCGCGGATGTGCTTGGAGGACATCACATCATATGCTCCGCCGTATGCCCGGCGCGTGATAATCGTCACCTTGGGCACGGTCGCCTCGCAGAAGGCGTAGAGCAGCTTGGCCCCGTGCCGGATGATTCCGCCGTATTCCTGGTTGGTTCCGGGCAGGAATCCGGGCACGTCAACGAACGTCAGAATCGGGGTATTGAAGCAGTCGAGGAACCGCACGAACCTGCCTCCTTTGCACGCCGCGTCAATATCAAGACACCCGGCAAGGAACCTGGGCTGGTTCGCCACGATGCCGATGACCTCGCCGTTCATCCGCGCAAACCCGATGACCATATTCTTCGCCCAGAACTTCTGCACCTCGAAGAAGCTGCCCCGGTCCACGACCTTGTGGATTATCTGGGTCATGTCATACGGCTTGCGCGTGTCGTCCGGGATAATCTCGTCGATGCCCTCGCACGCCCGGTTCGGGTCGTCGCTCGTGGGCACAGAGGGCGACTTCTCGCGGTTGTTCTGCGGCAGGTAGGCGAGCAGCTTGCGGCACATCTCCAGCGCATCCTTGTCGTCAATCGCCTTGAAATGAGCCACGCCTGAAGTCTCGTTGTGCGTCTCGGCCCCGCCGAGCTTCTCTTTGGTCACCTCTTCTTTGGTCACCGACTTGAGGACCTCAGGCCCGGTGATAAACATGTAGCTCGTCCGCTCGGTCATAATGATGAAGTCGGTCAGGGCCGGCGAATAGACCGCGCCGCCGGCACACGGCCCGAGCACCACGGAAACCTGCGGAATCACGCCTGAGGCCAGCGTGTTGCGCAGGAAGATGTCGGCATACGCGCCGAGGCTGTCCACGCCCTCCTGAATCCGCGCCCCGCCTGAGTCGTTCAGGCCGACGACCGGCATCCCGGTACGCATCGCCATGTCCATCACCTTGCAGACCTTTTCCCCAAACACGCGCGAGAGCGTGCCGCCGAACACGGTGAAGTCCTGGGAAAAGACCGCCACCGGCCGGCCATTGATTCGTCCGTGCCCGGTCACCACCGCGTCACCGGGAATCCGGCGCTTCTCCATCCCGAAGTCGTGGCAATCGTGGACCCGCAGCCGGTCCAGCTCAACGAAACTGCCTTTATCCAGCAGCACCTCGATGCGCTCGCGCGCAGTCAGCTTGCCTGCGGCATGCTGCTTCTCAACCGCCGCCTCGCCGCCGCCCGCCTGCGCGGCCAGATTCCGGCTCGCGAGTTCTTCCTTAACGTGTTTGATGTGCGACATTTCGAGACTGATGGTAGACTGCCAGCCCTGACTTGTCAAACAAGGGCAGGCCAAGACCCAAGACATCTATCCACAGATTTCGCAGATTACACAGATTAACGAGATTGCTCGGACTCGGGCAAAGCAGAAGTCAGAGGCCAGAATGCAGGACTACGGATGCGCAGAGGAGAACCGCAGATGTCGCAGATGACACAGACGACACGAAGTGTCTGAGCGAAGCGAAGGGTCTTCGAGGCCGAAGAT
>JAPLUO010000446.1 GCA_026397595.1 Caldifarciminota bacterium | reverse complement strand
CCGGTATTGGCAAGCTCGTCGTCACCCATCTCAATATGGAGACGTTTACCAACCCGACCGACGCGGTTCAGAAAGTGTACCCCGGAATCACCGCATGGGAACAGGAGCGCGAACGCGGAGTCGTCGCTGAACTGCTTGGCGCTGCCGGCGTCGGGGGCAAAAAGGCCGCGGTCGGAGTTGCCCCGGTCCTCAAATACGTGCAGGACGGCAGGGCCGCGAGCCTGGTCCTTGCCAAAGACTTCGACGCCGAGGTCAGCCACTGCGGCAAATGCCGGTATGTCGGCCCCGGTTCCGACGACAAGTGCCCGAAGTGTAGCGCCGATGACATGATTAAGGCCAGCCTCGCTGGAATCCTGCCCCGTCTCATGGTCGACCACGGCCTGCCGGTCGAAGTCGTGAAAGGCGAAGCCGCCACGGAACTCACCCGTAGCGGCGGCGTCGGGGCCTTCTTGAGATTCTAGACTCCAGATACAGGAACCCGAAGGCAGGCCGCAAGGCCTGCCTTCTCTTATTGGCCCTACCTCAGGACGAGAATCTTTCGGACGGCTTGAGTTTGTGCCCGCGCTTCCTGCGCAAAGTAGACACCCGGCGATAACGCCCGCACATCATTTGCGCCCGGGCTCAGGTCGAGCACCTTGCGGCCGCTGATGTCGAGGAGCACGGTTTTGGGGACAGTCCCCGTGCGGGGACAGTCCCCATCGAGGAACAGCACGCCGTGCACGACCGTCGGCCTTGGATTCGCAGCCCGCACCCCGGCATTCGGCGTCTCTACGCCTGAAGGGCTCGTATCCCGAAGCACCGAGATACTCGAACTAGCACTGTTGGCGACATACACCCGTCCGGTTCCCGGGACAGAAAGCAGAGCCCGGGGTCCATCCCCAACTCCGACCGTGGTGGCCCTGAAGTTGGACGCGCCGTCTATCACCGTGACGCTGGCGCTCCCGTAGTTCGCGCAGTAAATATAGTTGTACTGTGAGTCGTAGCATAGCGCGCTTGGGTAGTGTCCGACACCGATCGAGGTGATGACCGAGTCCGTTGCGCCGTCTATCACCGTCACGTTGTTACTGGCGTCGCTTCCGCAGTAGACCCTGTTGTTTTGGGAGTTATAGCAGAGGGACATGGGAGACCGACCGGTCTGGACTGTGCCACGAACAGAGTCCGTGGCACAGTCAATGACAGTCACGTTATGGCTCGCGTAGTTCGCGCAGTAGACCTTATCGTTCTGCGGGTTGTAGCAGATCGCAACAGGCATGCTTCCGGCCGGGAGCGTGCGGAGCACGGAGTTCGTGGCACCGTCTATCACCGTAATGTTGTCGCTTGCCGAATCGGCGCAATAGACCTTGTCGTTCTGCGGGTTGTGGACGAGCGCACACGGATGGCCGCCCGTTGGGACTGTGCAGACGACGGAATCACCCGTCCCGTCTATCACCGTCACGTTGTCACTTTCGTAGTTCGCGCTGTAGACCTTGTCGTCTTGAAGGTTGTAGCAGAGGGCCCGAGGCCTATCTCCTACAGTCACGGTGGCCAGAGCCGAATCCGACGCACCGTCTATCACAGTCACGTTGTCACTGCCCTCGTTCGCACTGTAGACCTTGTTGTCCTGCGAGTTGTAGCAGAGGGCAATGGGGTCGTTCCCGGTCGCGACTGAGGTGAGGACCGAGTTTGTCGCAGCGTCAACCACCGCCACATACTTGCTGTATTCACTTGCACAGTAGACCTTGTCGTTCTGCGGACTGTAGCAGACAGCCCAAGGATGGCTGGCCGCCGCAATCGTGGCCAGGACCGAATCCGAAGCGCCGTCTATCACAGTTACGTCGTCGCTGCCACGACCCGCTGGGTCGGGGCCTTGGCCCGCGACGACGTAGACCTTGTTGTTCTGCAGGTTGTGGCACAGGGCGCGATGCCCGACGCCGGTGCGAATTGACGCGAGCACCGAATCGGTCCCTCCGTCTATCACGGTCATGCTGTCACTACCCGCGTATGTGGAATAGACCTTGTTGTCCAGCGGGTTGTAGCAGAGAGCCCAGCCGCCCGCGGCCACCGTCGCAATGACGCCGTTCGTCGCACCGTCAATCACGGTCACTGCACCACCTGCCGAGGATCTACTGCAGTAGACTTTATTGTCGCGTGGATTGTAGCAAAGGGACCGACACCAGCTTCCAACCGCAAGGCGAACGATGACGGAATCCGTCGCACCGTCAAACACGGTCATACTGTCGCTTTCGAAATTCACGACGTAGACCCTATTGTTCTGGGTGTTGTAGCACAGCGCCTGTTGAGCGAATTTTGCAGGGACCGAGTCGATCACCTGGTCGGTGACCCCGTCAATAACCGTCACGTGGGTGCCGTTCCCATTTGCCACATATACCCTGTTGTTCTGGGGGTTGTAGCAGAGGTCATAGGGGTTATGCTCGGCAGGAACTGTGGCGAAGACCGTGTCTGCCGCACCGTCTATCACAGTCACGTTGGCGCTCTGTTCATTCGCGCAGTAGACCTTGTTGTTCTGCGGGTTGTAGCAGAGTGCCCGAGGGTAAAGACCCACTGGTATCGAGGCAAGTAGAGAATACGTCTCGGCATCTATCACGTTCACCGTTGTGTCATAACCCCCGCCTCGCTCTGCGCTCGTGCAGTAGACCTTGCCGTTCTGAGGGTTGAGACAGAGAGCGGTGACCATACCGCCTGTCCACACACGGGCGATGCGCGCGTTTGTCGCACCGTCAATTACGAGTACGCCGCTGTCGCCGCCGACGAAAACCTTGTTGTGGACCGAATCCCAGACCACGGCACACGGATTTACGATCTCCCCCAAGGAGTCAGGCAGCGGTATCGTGGTCTCCAACCACTGGCTGGAGGCGAGCGAAAAAGCAAGCAGAACCAAACAGACGGTCAATCGAGTCAGGCGCATATGTCCTCCTGCGTGAATTCTAGGCCGGCCGCGGACGCTGTCAAACGGATTGGTCCGGCCCGACCAGAGTAGCACGTTCCGCTACCTCGTTAGCACGACCTTCGTGACGCTCGACGCCTCACGCTTCAGACCCGAGACCTGCCGCACGAAGTACACGCCCGGGCTCAGGCGCGACACGTCGTTCGCGCCAGGCTTCAGGTCCAGCACCTTGCGCCCGCCAATGTCCAGTAAGATGCTTGTGCTTGGGCTTGTGCTTGAGCCCACACCCAGGACCAGCACCCCGCGGACGACGGTTGCTCCGGGCTTGGGGCTTGAGGCTTGTGGCTTGCGGCTTTCCGCCACGCCCAGCACGGTGTCGCCGATGGTGAAGGCACGCGGCGTGATGGCAATCGCGGTTTCGGGCGGAAACGTGTAGAACCAGATGGCGAAGTAGCGGATGTAGCAGTCCGATGACCTGACCCAGTCGGGCACCTTCCACTGGAACCGGCCATTGTTGAGCACACCAACGCAAATATCCTGCCACGGGCCGGATGGACCGGTGGTCGAAAGCTCAAGCTTCATGTATCCTGCACTATCCCCATGGACCGGGTGCGCCGCGCTCCACCAATCGATGAATTGGACCGAACCGTTGGCGAACTTCTCGCCACCGCGCGGGAAGACCGGGAACATGGTCAGTGACTCGGCCGCCGAGGTCTCCCGGAACGCGTGCGCGACGTTGTGGTAGCTCGGCCACGAGCCCTCCTCGGTAATGAGTACGATGTCAGGATAGCCATTGTGGTCGAAGTCCGCGCCAGTGCGGAAAGCGGAATAGTAGCCGGGTGAGGGAGTCGTGATATCTGCCGCCTCGGTCCAGTTACCCTGCCCATTACCCAGCCAGACCTTTGTATGGCCGCCGCCAAGAGCACAGACGTCTACGAACCCGTCCGCGTTCATGTCGCACAACTGGGTCCCCTCAAATTCACCGGTGGTGGGCAGGGTGCCGGAGAAGCTCTGCCAACGGCTGGCCGTGTCGTCGAAGGTCCACACCTCGACGCCGCCGCCATCGTTGGCGAACGCAACGTCGCACCCGCCGTCGTTGTCCACGTCGCCCGGCGAGAGACCGGATAGCCCGTAGTCCGACTGCGGCAGACCGGTATCGCCTGGGGTGAATCCGCCCGCGCCATCGCCGAAGTAGACTGCTGGACCTCCGGTCGCCGAGATGATGTCGGCGTTGCCGTCCCGGTTCACATCCCGGAAGTAGAACTCCATGTTGCTGTTCACGCTCTCGGGCGTACCGAAGCTCTGGCTCCACGTTCCATCGCCCTGGTTCAGGAAGACGCGCAGACCCACGCCATAGCCGAACGACGTGGAGCCGATGTCCAGGTCGCCGTCGTTGTCCACGTCCGCGAAGTCGGTCGAGAACATGCCCCAGACCGAACCGCCCGGAACCAGGCTGTCATCCCACGCGGTCCACGTCTGCCCAGTTCCATCCCCGAGCGCCACTTCCAGCATGTCGTCGCCGAGGTCCACGCCCGAGTAGTTGTGGTGCATCCCGTAGCCGATGTCCCAATGGCCGTCCCCGTTCACGTCGCCGACGGCGATGCCGCCGTATCCGAACTCGCCGTACTGGAACACGCTCCAGTTTCCGTATCCGTCGCCAAACCAGACCATTACGCCATGCTCATCTGTGTTGACATGCGGGTTCCCATGGTCGCCGATGCTGAGGATGTCGATGTTGCCGTCATTGTTGATGTCGGCAAACTCCAGTTCGGTCCTGCCACCATCCAGCACCGGGTCGCCCTGAAAGCCGGTAGAGCACTCAACGTAGCCAAGTTGGCCTAGAGCCAACCCACCTACCAGCAGCACTGCCGCTGCAACGACAACTGCTCTTCGATTCATCGCAACCTCCATTTCGGATTACGGTATGACGACCTTGCGGACCGCAGCCGCCGACCGCTCACCGCTCACCGCTGACCGCACGAAGTACACGCCCGGCGCCAGTGCCCGCACGTCATTCGGGCCGGGACTCAGGTCGCGCACCTTGCGCCCGCTGATGTCGAGGAGCACGGTTTTGGGGACAGTCCCCGTGCGGGGACAGTCCCCCACGTACAGCACGCCGCGGACGACCGTGGCCACGGGCGTCGCGCGCACTGTGCCGCTCGGCGTTTCGTCGACCCCCACGGTCGAGTCCCGCAGCACCGAGATGCTACTCGAGCTATAGTTCGCGACGTATAATCGGTTCTGAGCCGGGTTCCAGGCGAAGGCGTGTGGCTCGTGGCCCACTCCGACTGTTCGGAGCACCTGCGCGCTCGCGCCGTCGAGCACACTCACGTTGTCGCTTCCGGAGTTCCCACAGTAGACCTTGTTGCTCTGCGCGTCGTAAAAGAGAGGATGAGGACTACTCCCGACTGCCACTGTGGTGAGGACCTGGTTCGCAGCGCCGGATATCACACTCACGGTATTGTCATCAGCGTTCGCGCAATACACCGTGTTATCAGTCGAGTCGTAGCAGAGGGCCACAGGGTAGTGCCCTGTGGTGAGACCGGCGATGACTGTGTCGGCCGCTCCGTCGATTACAGCCAGACCGCTGTAGTAGTTATTGCCATTTGAGCAGTAGACCTTGTTCTCCTTTGCGTTGTAGCACAGAGCATAGGGGCGGTACCCGACATCCACTGTGGTGAGGACCGAGTCCGTTACGCAGTCAATCACGGCGACGTTGTTGTCGCCCTGGTTGGCGCAGTAGACTTTGTTGCTCTGTGGATTGTAGCAGAGGGCGTAGGGTGCGCTTCCGGCGGGTATCGTGGCGAGGACCGAGTCCGTCGCCCCGCCTATCACCGTCACGTTGTCGCCACCCCAGTTCGCGCAGTAGACCTTGTTGTTCTGCGGATTGTAGCAGAGCGCACAAGGGTACTTGTAGCCTCCAATTACCACCGTGACCAGGACTGAATCGGACGCACCGTCAATCACTGTTACGCTGCCTGAGTTGTTGGCGCAATAGACCTTGTTGTTCTGCGAGCTGTAACAGAGAGCGTAGGGGTACACCCCGACTGTCACGGTAGCGAGGACAGAGTTCGTCGCACCGTCAAGCACCGCCACGTTCTGGCTATACAAGTTCGCGCAGTAGACCTTGTTGTTCTGCGGGTTGTGGCAGAGGGCGTAAGGCTTGTCTCCCATCACCACCGTCCCGAGGAGCGAATTCGTTGTACCGTCTATCACGGCTACCTCGATGTTCTTGCAGAAGACCTTATTGTCGCGCCGGTCGTAGCAGACGCCACCGCCGCCTACATGACGCACTATCGCAATCACCGTGTCGCCAGAACCATCGATAATGCTCAGAGAGTCATCTCCGCAGTAAACCTTGTTGTCGTGCGGGTTGTAGCCCACAGCATGACCCCATATGGGCAGGGTTGTCAGGACCGAATCGGTGAGTCCGCTTATGATTCGGGTGTCGTTTCCCGTGCAGTAGACCTTGTTGTCGTGTGGGTTGTAGCAGAGACCGCGAGGCGTGCCTCCGACCGCCACGGTCGACAAGACCGAGTCTGTCGCGCCACCGATGACCGCTACGTTGTTGCCTTCATAGTTCGCGCAGTAGACCTTGTTATCTTGAGAGTTGTAGCACAGGGCATGGCCCGTCACGGGTAGTGTCCTCAGGACCGAATTCGTTACGCCGTCAATGACGCTTACGCTGTGGCCGCCTTCGTTTGCGCAGTAGACCTTGTTGTTCTGCGAGTTGTGGCAGAAGGCACACGGAAATACCCCAACTGCCACTGTAGCTATGACCGAATTAGTCGCACCATCAATTACAGTCACGCTGCTATCGCCGTAGTTGGCACAATAGACTTTGTTGCTGGTCGGGTTGTAGCAGAGGGCCCACGGTCGTTGCCCGGCCGTTACCGTGGTGATTACCGAATTCGTGGCGCCATCAATCACGATCACGCTGCCGCCGCTGTAGTCAGCGCAGTAGACCTTGTTGTTCTGAGGGCTGTAACACATAGCGTCAATATTGCTGTTTAGGTGAATGTGAGCAGTGCGTTTGTTGGTCAGGCCGGCAATGACAATGACCCCGCCGCTGTCACTTCCCACGAATATCTTGTTGTCAGTCGAATCCCAGACCAACGCCGCGGCCCCGTCGATTGCACCTAGCGAATCGGGCAATAGGGTTGTGGTCTCCAACCACTGGCTGGAGGCAAATGAAACTACGAGCAGAACCGAACCGACGACGAAATGAGTCATGCGCATGTGTCCTCCTATGTGAATTCTAAGCCGGAGGCGGATGCTGTCAATCAGATTCGTCCGGCCCTGCCGGCGTAACTCCTTCCGCTACCTCGTCAGCACGACCTTCGTGACGCTCGACGCCTCACTCTCCACGCTAGACGCCTCACGCACGAAGTACACACCCGGCGATAGCGCCCGCACGTCGTTCGCGCCCGGCCTCAGCGCGAGCACCTTCCGACCTGAAATATCCAGCAAGCTCGTGGCTTGGGGCTTGGGGCTTGCGGCTTCCGCCAGGAACAGCACCGCTCGGACGACCGTGGCCGACGGCTTGTGGCTTGTGGCTTGTGGCTTGAAGCTCTCCTCGATTCCCCCGCCCGAGTCACGAAGAACAGAGATGCTGGAACCTTCTGTGTTGCCGACATAGACACGGTTCTGAATTGGGTTATGGCAGAAGTCAAACGGCCAGTCGCCGACCCCAACGGTCGCGACGACGCTGTTGGTCGCACCATCAACCACCGTCACGTTGGCGACACCTCCATTCGAGCAGTAGACCTTGTCGGCGGTCGGGTTGTAGCAAAGGGCCTGTGGCAGATCGCCTGCGGCCACCGTCGCGATGACCGAGTTGGTCGCTCCGTCAATCACAGTCATGTTGTCGCTATACCTGTTCGCGCAGTAGACCTTGTTGTTGGTCGGATTGTAGCAGAGGGCGCATGGCGAGGTGCCCACCGCCACGGTCGCGATGACACCGTTGGTCGCGCCATCAATTACGGTCACGTTGTCGCTGTAGTAGTTCGCGCAGTAGACCTTGGCATC